>JBJSXO010000276.1:0-10092 GCA_046086425.1 Actinomycetota bacterium
CACCGGTGCTCGCGGAGCTGCGCGCCCGTGGCGTCCGGCTCGCGGTGTGCTCGAACTGGGACTGGGACCTCGCCGAGGCGATCGACGAGGTGGGCCTGACCGGGACCACCGACGTGGTGGTGTCGTCGGCCTGGGCTGGGCCGGCAAGCCGCATCCCCGCATCTACGAGCACACCCTGGCACGGACCTCCGCCGACCCGGAGCAGACGCTGTTCGTCGGCGACACCTGGGGGCCCGACGTCGTCGGCCCGCAGGCCTTCGGGATGACTCCGCTGTACCTGCTGCGCGTCGACCACTGGCCCGACCCCACCGCCCCGGACGAGCCGGCGGCCGAGGCCCTGTGTGCCACCGACCTCACTGCGGTGCTGTCCCTGACCGACCACGGCTGACCGACCAGCACCGTCCGACCGTCACCGACCGACCCCGTCACAGGACTGAGGATCTATGCGCACCGAAATCCCGACCACTCCTGCCAGCACCTCGCTCGACGCACCGGCGCTCGTCGCCGGGCTCCGGGCCACGTTCGCGTCCGGGCGCACGCGCCCGATCGCCTGGCGGCGCGCCCAACTCGACGGTCTGCGCACGATGCTCGTCGAGCGGGAACAGGATCTGCTCGACGCGCTTGCGACCGACCTGGCCAAGCCCCGGCTGGAGGCCTACGCCACCGAGATCGGGTTCGTGCTCGGTGACCTCGACCACGCCCGCCGGCACCTCGAGCGCTGGGTCGCCCCGGAGAAGGTCCGCGCGCCGCTCGCCACCCGGCCCGGACGCGCCTGGATCCAGCGTGAGCCCCTCGGCGTGGTGCTGGTCGTCGCGCCCTGGAACTACCCGGTCCAGCTCACCCTGGCCCCCCTCCTGGGCGCCTTGGCCGCCGGCAACGCTGCGGTCGTCAAGCCCTCCGAGCTCGCACCAGCCACCTCGGCGGTGCTCGCCCGACGGATCCCCGAGTACACCGACCCCGACGCCGTGGCCGTGGTGCAGGGAGCCGTCGACGAGACGACCGCGCTGCTCGCGCAGCGCTGGGACCACATCTTCTACACGGGCAACGGTCGCGTCGGGCGGCTCGTGATGCGCGCCGCCGCCGAGCACCTCACCCCGGTGACGCTCGAGCTCGGAGGCAAGAGCCCCGTGGTGGTCGACCGCTCGGCCAACCTCGGTGTCGCAGCCAAGCGGATCGCGTGGGGCAAGTACCTCAACGCCGGTCAGACCTGCATCGCCCCCGACTACGTGCTCTGCCACGAAGCGGTGATCGACGAGCTCACCGACCGCATCGGCGACGCCGTTCGCACCTTCTACGGTCGCGACCCGCGCGAGAGCCCGGACTACGCACGTATCGTCGACACGCGCCACCTGCGCCGGCTCGTCGGCTATCTCGACGACGGCGAGATCGCGTTCGGTGGCGAGTCCGACGAGCCCACCCGGTACGTGGCGCCCACTGCGCTTCGCGCGGTCGCCGACGACGCGCCGAGCATGACCGAGGAGATCTTCGGCCCGGTACTCCCGATCCGAGCGGTCTCGGGCACCGACGAAGCCGTCGAGTTCATCACCGCCCGCGAGAAGCCGCTTGCGCTCTACGTGTTCGCCGACGACGACGGGACCGCCCGCGACGTGGTGGACCGCACGTCGTCGGGGACCGTGTGCGTGAACGGCACGCTGTTCCAGGTGAGCGTGGCGGACCTGCCCTTCGGTGGCGTCGGCGAGAGCGGCATCGGCGCCTACCACGGGCGGCGCAGCTTCGAGGTCTTCAGCCACACCAAGGGTGTGCTGAGGCGCGCGACGCGTCCCGACCCGGCACTGGCCTACCCGCCGTACTCCCGCCGCAAGGAGCGGATGGTCCGCCGCTTCCTCTGACCCCGTGATCCCGTGGTCCCGTCGGCTCACCCGTAGGTGCGCAGCTCCACCACTGTCCCGTCGGGGTCGCGCACGTAGAGGCTGCGGGCGAGGCCCTGCGCGCCGAAGCGACCGTCGGCCGGACCCGTGCCCACCACGTCGAGACCGCCCGTCGCCGCAAGGGCGTCGAGGTCGGCCCCCGGGGCGAGCACGAGGCAGAGGTGGTCGACGTTGACCCCCGTCGGGGCACCCTCGAGCAGGTCGATCAAGGTGGTGGCGTCCACCCGGAGCGACGGGAACGGCACCTCGCCGCGGCGCCACTCGTCGACCCGCTCCCCCGCCAGACCGAGACGGTCGCAGTAGAAGGCCAGCGAACGCTCCACGTCGGCGACCTTGAGCACCAGGTGGTCGAACCCGATGACCCGCACCCCGGGCTTCTCAGCCACGGGGAAGGCCGAGGATGCGCTCGGCCACGATGTTCTTCTGGACCTCGGAGGTCCCCCCCGCAATCGAGCCGGCCTTGCTCCAGAGCCACTGCCGCTGCCACTTGCCGTCGTCGGGGAGGTCGCGCGCCCCGCGCCACAGCGGCGCAGCCGGGCCGCACACGTCCACGGCCGTCACGGCCATGTTCTGGGTCATGTCGGTCCACGCCAGCTTGATCCAGCTCGACTCGGGGCCGGGCTCGATGTGCCGGGCGAGACGCGACAGGGTCCGCCAGTTGTGCAGCCGCAGCACTCGCAGCTCCACGAACGACTGGGCGAGCGCGTCGGCGACCGCGGGGTCGTCGAGGGTCCCCGCACGCTCGGCGAGCCGGTAGAGGTCCTCGAGGTAGACCTCGTGGACGACCTGCTCCTTGAACGGGAACGTGGTACCCCGCTCGTGGGCGAGCGTCGTGTTCGCGACCGCCCAGCCCTGGTTCAACCCGCCCACGAGATGATCGGCGGGCACGAACGCGTCGGAGAAGAACACCTCGTTGAACTCGCAGTCGCCGGTGATCTGCTGGAGTGGCCGGATCTCCACGCCGTCGGCCTCCATGTCGACCACGAGGTAGGAGATGCCCTTGTGCTTGGGCAGCTCCGGGTCGGTACGGGCAAGGCAGATGCCCCAGCGCGAGTGCTGCGCGTAGCTCGTCCACACCTTTTGGCCGTTGAGGACCCACCCACCCTCCACCGGCGTCGCCGTGGTGCGCAGTCCGGCGAGATCGGAGCCGGCTTCGGGCTCGGAGAACAACTGGCACCAGATCTCGTCCGCGTCGAGAATCGACGGCAGCCAGCGCGCCCTTTGCTCCTCGGTCCCGTGTGCGAGCAAGGTGGGCCCGGCCAGGTTCACCCCGGTGCGGTTGATCAGCTGCAGCGCTCGCGACCGCCCGTACTCGAGGTTGTAGATCGCGACCTGCACCGGCGATGCGTCGCGACCCCCGTACTCCGAGGGCCAGTGGATCCCCACCCAACGGTCGGCTGCGAGCTTCGCCTGCCACTTCCGGCCCCACGCGATCTCCTCGTCGAAGCTCGCGAACGCAGGAGGGAGCTCGAGGTTGTCGTCGAGCCAGGCCCGGAACTCGGCGGCGAACGCGCGCTCGGCGTCGGTGAACGAGAGATCCATCGCGAGGAAGGCTACCGAGACTCGGGTTCGAGCAGCACGACGGGAATCACCCGTTCGGTCGCCGCCTGGTAGGCCGAGTAGTTCGTCAGGTACGCGCAGAACCGCTCGTAGAGGGCGTCACGCTCCTCCCCGGTGGTGATCCGGGCCCGCACCGCCACCGTGCGCCGGCCCTCCTGCACCGTGGCCCGCGGATGGGCCTCGAGGTTGCGGTACCAGGCGGGGTGGTGGTCGTGGCCGCCGTTGGACGCCGCGACGGCCCACCCGTCCCCGACCCGCAACCCGGTGAGAGGCCAGGTGCGCGGCTCGCCGGTCTTGGCGCCCGTGGTGGTGAGCAGGATCATCGGTTCGCCCCGGAAGCCGGTGAGCAACCGGCCACCGGAAATGCGCACGACGGTGCGGTGGATCGAGGAGAGCAGACGCACGACGGTGGGGTTGGGCTTGGTGGTGGGCATGGTGGCCCACCCTAGGAGCCCGCAGGAGGCGACGGGAGGCCGTGGGCCCCGATGGCGCCCTGGCTACGCTCCCGGCCCATGGAGGACCGGCTGACCCCCGTGCTGTACCTCGAGATGACCGACGCCACCCCGCAGGCCTACGCGAGCGACCGCGTGCCCGAGGTCCTGGCCCGTCCCGGCGTGCAGCGCGCCACCTGGTGGCGCAACGTCTATCGCGACCGCCCCGACCTGCCCCGCGAGCTCCCCGAGTTCGACACGCTCGCGGTCTACGAGTGCGACCCGGCCTTCGTGGTGCCGGCAACGTCGGAGGGGATCGCAGGCCACCACTTCCTCCGTACGCCGCGTCCGGGTCAAGGCCGCCTCACCGGCAAGCCCACCGTCGGGCTCTCGCTGGTGCTCATCAGCCCGCGCACCGACACCGAGGCGCAGGCCCTCCGCGACTGGGGTGACTTCGTCCACATCAACCACATCGTCGAGGCGGGGATACCCGGCTTCACCATGATCACCCCGTACGAGAACGCAACCCAGGGCGACCCGCGCTACATGCACTTCTACGAGTTCGACGACGCCGACGCCGAAGTCACGTTCAAGCGGATGCGCCCACTCGTCGAGGAGCGCATCGGCCCGTGGGGATCGCCGGAGTGCGACGCGTGGGCGATGCACCCGGCCCTGCGGATCATGTACGTGAACTCGTTCGCGCTCGTCGGCGAGCAGGCCGCCGGCCCCTGAGCCCGGCTCAGGGGCCCCGGCGCTCGTCGAGGGCGACCACCGCGCCGTCGGTCGCGGCCGACGCGCGCACGGCGTCGAGCACCTCCATGCACGCAACGCCGTCGGCGAACGTCGGCGCGGGCACCGCGATGGCGAGCGGTCGGCCCTCGACCCCCGCCCGCAGCGCCTCGCACAGGCGGGTGTAGGGACCGACCTCGAGGTGCGTGAACCGATGTCGGGGGTCGTCGCTCACCTCCGGCGGCGGGAGCGCGGCGAGGTCGTCGGGAACCGCCAGCACACGACTCCCGGCCCGGTCGGCGATCCACACTGCGTCCCCGTCGGTCCAGAGCGAGCCGTCGCTCCCCGCGACCCGGGTCAGGCCGCCGTACGGGCCCCACGCAGCCGCGGTCTGCTGGAGCACGCCGTCGCACCCCGAGCGGAGACGAAACCGCACGGTGAACGAGTCCTCGGCCACACCCGTGCGCGCCGACACCACCGTGCTCGTGGCGCTCACCGACGCGAACTCCCCCAACCAGGTGCGGATCTGGTCCACGACGTGCGAGCCCGACGCCCCCAGCCAGCCCCCACCGGCGGCGGCGTCGAACCACCACCCGGGCATCCGGGCATCCGGGTCGGCGACGAGCGGGACGTACGACACGAAGCTCGCGAACCGCGGTGTGCCGATCGCACCCCGGGCGAGGGCCCGCGCGGCGACCGCGCGCTCGGGGGCCCAGCGGAACTCGTGTCCCACGAGGTGGGTGACCCCGGCCCGATCGGCGGCCACCTGCATCGCCCGGGCCTCGGTGGCGTCGAGCGCGAAGGGCTTCTCGCAGATCAGGTGCTTGCCGGCTTCGGCTGCGGCGATGACGACGGGCGCGTGCATGTGCGGCGGGGTCGCAACCGTGACCGCCGCGACGTCACGGCGATCGAGGGCAGCCTCGATGCTCGTCAGGGCCAAGGGCACGCCGAGCCGTCCGGCCCGGCGCTCGGTGCGGTCGCGGTCGGTGCCCACGAGCGCGACCACGGTGAACCCCGCCGCGCGTAACGCCGGCACGTGGACACGACCGCCGAACCCGGTCCCGACGACGGCAACCCCCGGTCCGGACAGCGCTAGTACCCCTCGTCGGGATCCACGACGCCGACGAGAGGCTCGCCCGCCACGTAGCGGGCCAGGTTGTCGGCGAAGGCCTGCATCATCCGGGGAAACGCGTTCGGCGAACCCCACGACACGTGGGCAGTGACCCGCACCTTCGGGTGGGTGAACATCCAGTGCCCCTCGGGCAACGGCTCCGGGGTCACGGTGTCGAGCGTGGCGAGCGCAACCCGGTCGTCGTCGAGCGCGCGGCGCAACGCGTCCTGGTCGACCAGGGATCCCCGGGCGATGTTCACGATGTGCACGCCGGGCTTGACCAGCGCGAAGGCGTCGTCGTCGAGGAGGTGCTCGGTGGCCGGGGTCGCCGGCGCCGCGATCACGAGGTGGTCGGCCGAGGCGAAGAGGTCGCCGAGGTCGGCCGCGAGCTCCACGCCCTCCGGCGCGCCCTGGTCGGGCCGGCGGCGCAACGCCCGGACCCGGCAGCCGAATGCCCGCGCGCGCCTCGCCACGGCCTCCCCGATGCCCCCGAGCCCGACCAGGGCCACCGTCTTGTCGGCGAGCTCGCCCAAGGGGTGGAAGTTCCAGTGCGCGGGCACGGCGTCGAGGAACACTCCGGGGATGTCCTTCTCGGCCGCGAGGATCGCGGCGAGCACGTACTCGGCGATGGGCACCGCGCTGATCCCGCGCGAGCACGTCACCGTGCGCCCGGCGAGGATCGCGCGGGGCCAGCTGTCCACACCGGTCCCCGGGATGTGCATCCAGCGCACACCGATCTCGTCGAGGCGATCGTGCAACGGCATCACGGAGAAGGGGCTGAACATCGCCTCGGCCCGGGCGTCGGCAGGCACCGCGTCCGCAGCACAGGTGAGGATCTCGGCGTCGGGGACGGCCGTGCGCGCAGCGGCGGCCGCCGGTTCGCCCAGCAGGTTCAAGACGGTGACTCCCACGCCCCGGACCCTACCGACCCCGGCGCGCGGCCGCCGGGCCCCATGCCCTCAGGCCATCAAGCCATCAGGGCGCGCACGTGTGCGAGCAGGTCGGTGGCCCAGCCGACCGGATGGGCGAGCGGCCAGCCGAGATCGGGCAGGTCGAAGTACTCGACCGAGAGCCGACCCCGGTAGCCGAGGGCGTCGAGGCGCTCGAGTACCGCCCGGAAGTCGACCACGCCGGTCGGGTCGTCGACGTGGAGTTGGGTGTGGCCGGGCCGGCCCTGGCGGAGCTGGACGTGGTCGGCGAACTCCAGCAGCGCGACCGGGTCCTCGCCCCAGTCGGCCACGTGACCGGTGTCGATCAGGAACCGCAGGCCGGGGACCTCCGCAGCCATGGCCCGCACCGTCTCGAGCGAGTTCACCACCGCCGCGGCGTAGGGCTCGAGCAGGCACCCCGGCGCGTCACGGAACTTGCGCACCGTCCACTCCCAGCGGCCCTCTCCCGGACCCGGCGCCGGCGTGGTGCACCAACCCGGCTGCGGCTTCGGGAACGCGGTGGGGCACCCGAGCGGCAGGGCCAGGGTCGCCGGATCGACGTCGGTGCCGCAGTCGATGTGGTCGAACCCGAGGTCGCGGGCACGCACCGACGCAGCCGCGCCCCGGTCGGGCCAGAACGTGACGTCGACGACGCCGACGGGATAGGGACCCACACGTACGCCCGCGTCGGCCGACCGTCGCCGGTCAGGCTCCCGGAAGGCCCATCCCGGTGGGCATGACCATGCCCACCTGCTGGAGGTGCTGCCCGAGGATCACGTCGAAGTTGTCGGCGAGCTCCTCGGGAGTGAAGCCCCCGTCCTTCCACATGAAGGCGACCTGCTTCGGGTGCTGGAACAGCGTGAAGGCGTAGTCGCTGCGGCCGAGGACCTGTCCGTTGACGTGGGCGGCGCGCTCGGAGGCCAAGAACGCGACCAGGGGCGCGTTGAGCGCCGGGTCCTGCTCCGGGGGGACCTCCATGCCCGACCGCTCGTACAGCGACGCGGTCATGCGCGTAGCCCCAGCCGGGGCGACGGCGTTGACCGTGATGCCGTAGCGACCCAACTCCATCGCCCAGATGAAGGTCATGCCCATGAGGCCGGCCTTCGCGGCGCCGTAGTTGGTCTGGCCGAAGTTGCCGCGCAGGCCCGCGGACGACGTGATGTTGATGATCCGCCCGTACCCCTGGTCCTTCATGATCGGCGCCGCGTGGCGCGCGCAGTTGAAGGAGCCCTTGAGGTGCACGGCGATCACGGCGTCGAAGTCGGACTCGTCCATCTTCACGAGGGTCCGGTCGCGCACGATGCCTGCGTTGTTCACCAGGATGTCGACCCGGCCGAACGACTCCACCGCGGTGTTGACGATCCGCTCGGCCCCCGCGAAGTCGGTAACGGAGTCGTAGTTGGGGACGGCCTCGCCGCCGCCCTCCTCGATCTCCCGGCACACCGTGGCCGCAGGGTCCTCCTCGGTGCCGCGCCCGTCGAGGCTGACCCCGACGTCGTTGACCACGACCTTGGCGCCTTCCGACGCCATGCAGCGCGCGAACTCGCGTCCGATACCCCGGCCGGAGCCGGTGACGACGGCCACGCGGCCGTCGAGGAGGCCCATCAGGCTGCGGCGGCCGTCGCGGAGCCCACGAGCACCTCGACGCCGTCCTGGTTCGTGGCCTTGCACTCGAGGTCGACGAGCTTCTCGCCGCCCTCCTCGCGCTTGGCGGTGACCGTGGCGCTGAAGGTCAGCGAGTCACCGGGCCAGACCTGCTTCGAGAACCGCACCTGGTAGCGACGCATCGCCTCGGGGCCGAACCAGTCCTTCACCAGCCAGGCCATCAGTCCGGCGGTGAGCATCCCGTGACCGAACACCGACGGGTTCCCCATTGCGGTGGCGATCGTGTCGTCGTGGTGCATCGGGTTGAAGTCCCCGGATGCGCCGGCGTAGCGGACGAAGTTGGTCCGGGTGAGGTTCTCGACGACGAGCGGCGGAGCCTCGTCGCCCACGGACAGTTCGGCGAAGGAAGGAGTGGTCATGGCCCAGGAGCGTAGCGATCGGCCTGCGGCCGTGCCGCTCCGGCGGGGCTCGGCCACCGGAGCCCGCCACCAGGTCGGGAGGGCCCACTACGGTGCGCCCATCGCCGCCGTGACCGACCCCGCCGAGGCTGCCGAGGCCACTGCCGACCCGGCACCACCGACCGTGCAGGGGCGAGCGCTGCGCGCCCGCGGCCGGCGCACGATGCAGCGACTGCTCGATGCGGGCACCGCGGTGTTCACCGAACGCGGCTACCACGCCGCGCGCGTCGACGACGTGGTGAAGGCGGCAAGAACCTCGCACGGGACGTTCTACCTGTACTTCGCGAGCAAGGAGGATCTCTTCCGGGCGCTCGCGACCGAGGTCGCCTCCGAGATGGCCGCGCTGGCGCGGGAGTTCCCGGAGATCACCCGGGGCCCGGAGGCCCGGATGGCCATCCGAGCCTGGCTGGAGCGCTTCTCGGACCTGTACGAGCGCTGCGCCGCGGTGATCCGCACCTGGACGGAGGCGGAGATGTCCGACACCGAGTTCGGTCGCATCGGGGGCGACCTGGTGGGCGAGTTCGCCACCAGCCTCGCCGCCCGGATCCGGGCCGCGGCCCCCGACCTCGACGCCCAGTACGCGGCCCTGGCCGTGGTGGCGATGATCGAGCGCACGCATTACTTCCGGGCCACCGGCACGATGCGGGCCGACCGAGCTGCGACCCTCGACGCCCTCGCCGACGCGCTGCAGGCCGGCGTCTGCGGGGCACCCCGCCCCTGACCCACCCGGCGGATCTGCCCGGAGCCCGATCACCCGGACCCGGCCCTCGCGGAACCCGACGCCCGTGTCAGGTTCGCGGGTGTTACGGTTCGGGGCGTCCGAACCACTCACCCAGGGGGGAACATGCGACGCGTCGCACTCTTGCTGGCGGGGGCCATGGTGCTGAGCACCGTTGCGTTCGCCGGTCCGGCCTCGGCCGCCAAGGTCACCAGCTGCTCCAAGGACAAGAAGCTCAACGTCAACATCCAGAAGGCGTTCATCCCGTTCTTCGTCGGCACGACCGCGACCGAGAAGGTCGCCAACGTTCAGGACGGCGACAAGATCACGACCGTCGTCGAAGAGAGCACCCAGGCGGCGCGCTCGGGTGGGCAGACCGCCTCCGGCACGGTGACCGTCCCGGTCGAGGTCAAGGCCACGTGTGACGGCAAGAAGGCCGCCATCTTCACCTACGACCTGGCCCTCAACCAGCCCGCCGGCACGGAGAACAACCCGCCGGCGACCGGCGCAGGCCTCAACTTCGCGGGTGACGCCGTGCTCCAGAAGGGCAAGTGGGTCATCGCCGCGCTCACCATCTGCGACCTGATCGGCCAGAACCCGAACACACCGACCATCGGGCAGCGGTGCCAGGACGCGGCCCTCTGAGCGAGGCCCTCCGTCGC
>JBJSXO010000277.1:0-6671 GCA_046086425.1 Actinomycetota bacterium
CCTGGCTGTGGTCGCCGAGCACGCCCGCGACGCCGTGGGGGTCTACCTGGGCAACCCGAGCGCGCACAACCTGGCCAGCCTCGTGCACGGGCGGGCCCTGCTCCAGGCGCTCGGGACCACCAACGTGTTCACCGCGAGCACGGTGGACCAGATGCCCAAGCAAGTGTCGGCGGGCCTCATGTTCGGCGCCCCGTTGTCGATCCCGGTGCCCGACGTCGACCGGACCGACTACCTGCTGGTGCTCGGGGCCAACCCGTACGCGTCCAACGGGTCGCTGTGCACCGCGCCCGATCTGCCCGGGCGGCTCGAGGCGCTGCGGGCCCGCGGAGGCCGGCTCGTGGTGGTCGATCCTCGCCGCACCCGGACGGCCGAGGCCGCCGACGAGCACCTCGCCATCCGACCCGGTACCGACGCCCTCTTCCTCTTCGCCGTGGTGCACGTGCTCGTCACCGAGGCGCGGGTCGACCTCGGTGCCCACCTTGCGTCGCTCGTCGATGGCGTCTCCGAGGTCGGGACGCTTGCGGCACCGTTCTCGCCCGACGCCGTGGCACCGGTATGTGGCATCGATGCCGAGGTGATCCGGCGGATCGCACGCGAGCTGGCCGACGCACCGACCGCGGCGGTCTACGGCCGCATCGGCACGTGCACGCAGGAGTTCGGCACCCTGGCGTCGTGGCTCGTCGACGTGGTCAACGTGCTCACCGGCAACCTCGACCGGCCCGGCGGCGCCATGTTCACGCTCCCGGCCGCCGGGAGCAGCACCGCGTTCCCCGCCTCCGGGCCCGGCCGGGGTGTGCGGCTCGACCGGCGCCGCAGCCGGGTCCGCCAGGCCCCGGAGGTGTTCGGCGAGTACCCGGCGGCATGCATGGCCGAGGAGATCGACACCCCGGGCGCCAGGCAGATCCGGGCCATGATCACCGTTGCGGGGAACCCGGTGCTGAGCACGCCCGACAGCGCGCGCCTCGACGCAGCGCTCGCGGGGCTGGACTTCATGGTCAGCGTCGACATCTACCGCAACGAGACGACCCGACACGCCGACGTCATCCTCCCGGCTCCGCCGATCCTGGCCAAGGGTCACTACGACCTCGCGCTGTACCAGCTCGCGATCCGCAACGTCGCGAACTACTCACCACCGGTGCGTGACCTTGCGGCCCACGAGATGGAGGAGTGGGAGATCATGGTGCGGCTCGGGGCGATCGCGCAGGGCCTCGGCGGAGACATCGACGACGTTGCGGTCGACGCCATCGACGCCATGCTCGCCCGCCCACTCGTCGAGAAGGCGCTGACCCGAGCCGGCTCGGGGCTCGAGGGGCGGACCGTCGACGAGCTGATGGCCGAGGTCGCCCACCGGCGCGGTCCCGAGCGGGTGCTCGACGTCATGTTGCGCACCGGCCCCTACGGCGACGCGTTCGGCGCGAAGCCCGGTGGGCTGTCGCTCGCCGTGCTCGAGGCCAACCCCCACGGGGTCGACCTCGGCCCGCTCACACCCCGGCTGCCGGGGATCCTGCGGACCCCGACCCTGCGGGTGGACCTCGCGCCGGCGGCGATCGTGGCCGACGTCCCGCGTCTGCGCGCCACCCTCGACGCGGGGAACACCGGTGGTGCAGAGCCGGGCCTGGTGCTGATCGGGCGACGCGACCTGCGGTCGAACAACTCCTGGATGCACAACGTCGAGGTGCTCGTGAAGGGCAAGGCTCGCTGCACCCTGCAGGTGCACCCCGAGGACGCTGCCGCCCGGGGCCTGCGCAACGGCGCCGCCGCCGAGGTGGCCTCGTCGGCGGGCTCGGTAGTGGTCGCGGTCGAGGTCACCGACGTCGTGCGCCCGGGCGTGGTCAGCCTCCCGCACGGGTGGGGCCACGACGCACCGGGTACCGCTCTCGGGGTGGCGCGTCGGCACGCAGGGGTCAACAGCAACCTGCTGTCACCGGCCGACGCGCTCGACCCACTCTCGGGCAACGCCATCCTCAACGGCATCCCGGTGGAGGTCTCGGCCCGGCCCGGACCATCTCCTGCCTGAGGTCTGCGCCATGCGATCTCCGGCGTGCGGTCTGCGGCGTGCGGTCTGCGGCGTGTCGCCTACCGCGTGAGGTCGGCGAGGAACCGCATGGTGTCGGGGTCGGCGCCCCCCACGAGGAGGGTGGTGACCGGTGTGGACCGCCAGGCCTCCAGCCGCTCGGTGATGCGGGCCTTCGGTCCGACCAGTGAGATCTCGTCGGCGAACTCGTCGGGCACCGCCATGATGGCCTCGTCGCGCTTGCCGTCGAAGAAGAGGTCCTGGATGCGGTGGGCTTCCTCTTCGAAGCCCATGCGGGCCATCAGCTCCGTATGGAAGTTGCGCGACTTGGCGCCCATCCCGCCGATGTAGAAGCCGAGGGTGGCCTTGATCGGCCACAGTGCGGTGGCGACGTCGTCGTTCACCACCACCGACACGTTCACTGCGATCTCGAAGTCGTCGGGAACGGTGTCGGGCATGGCGTACGCGTCGGTGCGGTAGGGCGACCAGTAGAGCGGCACCCAGCCGTCGGCGATCTCGAACGCCAGCGCCACGTTCTTCGGGCCCTCGGCCCCGAGGTAGATGGGGACGTCGCCGCGCAGGGGATGGGTGATCATCTTCAGGGGCTTGCCGAGACCGACCGACCCGTCTCCGGTGTAGGGGAGCGGGTAGTGCGGGCCGGGGGCGGCCACCGGTCCCTCGCGGCGCAGGGCATCGCGGACGATGGCGACGTACTCGCGGGTGCGGGCCAACGGCTGGGCGAACGGCCGGCCGTACCAGCCCTCCACCACTTGGGGACCGCTGACCCCGACCCCGATCGCGGCCCGGCCCTCGGAGAGCCCGTCGAGGGTCATCGCGTGCATGGCCATGGCCGTGGGGGTCCGTGCCGCGATCTGGGCGATGCCGGTGCAGAGCCGGACCCGCCGGGTGGCGCCGGCCACGGCGGCCAGGGGTGAGAACGCGTCGCTGCTCCACGACTCGCCCGTCCACACGGAGTCGAAGCCGAGCTCCTCGGCGGCGGTGGCGAGCGCGATGAGCTCCCGCGCCGGGCGGGGGGTCGCGGTCCAGTACCCAAACTGCAACCCGAGCTTGAGGTCGTTGGCCATCCCCGAAACATATCGGGGTTGGCAGCAATTCGCGGCGGCGTGGTTGACTCCGCCGTCATGGACCGCACGCCCGTCATCGTGGGGATCGGCTTGTCCGACTACCCCAAGGCTCCGCACATGAACGGGGTGCAGCACCACGTGCTCGCCGCGCAACGGGCCATCGCCGACGCCGGTATCGACAAGTCCGAGCTCGATGCGTACGTCGGCGCAGGCGGTGGTGGCGGGATGATGGTCGACGACGCCGTCACCATGGCGGAGTACCTGCGCATCGACCACCGCTACGTCGACTCGACGATGACCGGGGGATCGTCGTTCGAGTTCCATGTCCAGCACCTCGCGGCCGCAATCCGCGATGGCGCGTGCGACATGGCCCTGGTCACATACGGCTCGGACCAGTTGTCCCGGATGGGCCGGAGCCTCGGCACCGGCGGCATGCACCGAGGGGTGCAGCGGGTGGCCGGCCCCCCGGGCTACGAGGCGCCGTACGGCAACTCTCTGGTGGGGTCGTACGCGATGCACGCACGCCGGCACATGCACGAGTTCGGCACGACCTCGGAGCAGCTCGCCGAGATCGCGGTCGGGGTCCGGGAGTACGCAAGCCTCAACCCCAATGCGATCTACCGGGACCTGATCACCATCGACGACGTCGTGGGCTCCCGGATGATCGCCGACCCGCTGCACCTGCTCGACTGCTGCGCGATCACCGACGGCGGCGGAGCCTTCGTCATGACCACGGCCGAGCGAGCCAAGGACCTTCCCCAGCCGCCGGTGTTCGTGCTCGGTGCGGCGGGCGGCCAGACCCACTGGAACGTGAACCAGCAGACCGACTTCACGTCGTCGGCCGGTGCGCTCGCGGGACCGATCGCGTTCGAGCGGGCCGGGGTCACCCATGACGACGTCGACTTGCTGATGTTCTACGACTCGTTCACGATCACCTGCCTGATCCTCCTCGAGTCGCTCGGCTTCGTGCCCAAGGGCGAAGGGGGCCCGTTCGTGGCCGAGGGCCACCTCAAGCGGGGCGGGAAGTGGCCGCTCAACACCGACGGGGGCGGCCTGTCGAGCCTCCACCCCGGGATGCGGGGCATCTTCTTGATCATCGAGGCCGTGCGGCAGCTGCGCGGCCAAGCCGGTGCGGCGCAGGTGCCCGACTGTGAGGTCGCCATCGCGGCCGGCTCCGGCGGCTGGCTCTCGTGTATCGGCGTCGTCCTGCTCGGACGGCAGCGGTCGTGACCGCACGGCGGCGCGGCGCGCGCGAGACGGAGTGCCGCACGGAGGAGGGACACGCGTGAGCACCCACGAAGTGGTCGAGGTCGAGGAGTGGGCGAAGCCGCTGCCCGCGCTCGATGCCGTCAACGCCGAGTACTGGAAGGCGGCACGCGAGGGCCGGCTGCTGATCCAGCAGTGCCCGTCCTGCGGCCACCGTCAGTGGTACCCGCGCGCCTTGTGCACCGCGTGCGCGGCCGATCCCGAGTGGCTCGAGACGTCGGGGCGGGGCACGCTGCACACCTTCACGGTGATCCGCCAGCAGGGGATCCCGGCGTTCAAGGCCGAGCTCCCCTACGCCGTGGTGATGGTGGAGCTCGAGGAAGGCCCGATGGTCTTCGGGTCGATGCCCGGCGTCGACGTGGATGCCATCGAGATCGGGATGCCGCTCGAGGTCTACTTCCTCGCCGCCGCTGACGACACCGGGGTGCCGTATTGGCGTCCCGCAACCTGACGGGCTGCGGGCCGGCACTGACGACCCGGCTCCCGGTGTCCGTTACGCTGCGCGTCCCCGATCGGAAGGGTGACGCCATGACCGGACGGACGACACAACCGGCGGTGCGCGCAGCGCTGCGCCGGATCTGCGGTGGGGGGATCACGACCGTGGTGCTCGTCGCCCTGTCCGTGGGTGGCCTCGGCGGGCCGGCCGGCGCAGCGGTGCCGAGTGGGCCGCCGACGGCCGACTGCACACAGCTCACGGCGGGTTTCGACGACACCGTCGCCTCGGCGCGCAGTGGGACCCTGTACGGGTCCCAGGCCGCTGCGGTCGGTTCCAACCTCAAGAAGCTGGCCGGCAAGGTCTCGGACAAGAAGCTGAAGAAGGCGCTGCTGTCCTTGGCCGGCTTCTACGCGGATCTGGGGAAGGCGAAGAACATCCCGGAAGCGGCGCGGGTCTCGGTGAGTCGAGCCGGCTCGTACGTGAAGGCCATGCGCGTCTTCACGGCGGCCGTGACCGCCTGTGCCGCCGCGGCGATCACCGTGCCGCCCAACGACTGACGGAGATCCCTGCGCTTCGGCGCGACGCGCCGTCTCGGAGTTCAGTAGGAACGAAGCCAGGTCTCCCGGGCGGTGATGCGCCAGCCGCGGGGCCGATCGATGAAGCGGGCGACGTCCTCGCCGACACGCCGTCGTCCGGCTTCGGAGTCGTAGAACCGCTCGTGGAGGTCGTGCGCGGTGCGGAAATACAGCTGCGCGATGCCGTCCACCTCGGGGGCGTCGGAGGTCAGGCGATCGACGACCACGTTCTGCACGTACCGGGCCACGCCGGGGTGATGGACGGGGACCAGGGGTGCGTGCGCGGCGTGCCAGTGCGCGGCGAACTCGGCGCGAGAGAGCGATGGGAGGCGGCGCACGAAGGAGCACTGGACGATGGCGGGGGTGGGGGTCCCGTCGGGCCAGTCCCGGACCCACGGCTCCCGCCCGCGCCCGTCCCAGTCGATCGGCACCACCTCGTCGACCCGGTAGGCGAACACGGGGGCGTCGAACCACGACGCCGGGTCGGCGCCCGCACCCGGATCGAGCCAGGCCATGACCACCGCACCGACGCCGTCGGGCTGGACGGCCGGCTCGTCCGGATGAGGCCGGAGGACGCTCCAGGCCCGCAGGCCGGGGACGTCGGGAGTGGCGTCGGCGACCGGGCCGTGGACGGCGACCACGACCTTGTCGGCTCCTGCCGCGTGGGTCACGACGGGCGGGGTGGCATCAGGCCGTCGGTGAAGCGCGCGTCGCGCACACCTCGGCCGGCGACGATGGTGCGCACGAGGCCGGTCTCCTCGGCGTCGAGTAGCTCCACCACGGCCTCGGCGACGTCGACGGGGTCGAGCATCCGCGCGCCACGGGCCTCGATCTGCTGGCGCATGAAATCGTCGATGAGCGCGGTGGACACGCCGCCCGGGCAGATGGCGTGGATCCGGACTCCCGCGTCGAGCAGCTGGGGTGCCGCACTCCGCACGAACGCCACCACGGCGTGCTTGGTGGCCGCGTAGAAGGGGTCGTCGAAGTAGGGCCCCAGCCCGGCGAGGGACGCGGTGGCGACGATCGACACGCGCCGGCCGGAGTCGCGCGCGAGGTGAGCGATCGCGAGCGTCGGGAGCACCACACCGTCCACGTTGACGCCCATGATGCGTCGGTACTGCGCCAGGTCGATGTCGAGGATCGAGAACGGGTGCCGAGTGGTGGGGACGCCGGCGTTGAGATGGACGACGTCGACTCCGCCGTGCTCGCGGCAGACGTCGGCGAGGAGTCGGGCCCACGCGTCCGGGTCCGATACGTCGATCACGGTTGCGGTGCCGCCGACCTCGGCGGCGACC
>JBJSXO010000278.1:0-12002 GCA_046086425.1 Actinomycetota bacterium
GCACGAAGAGCAGCATGATCGGGGCCAGCACGGCGATGGTCGGGACCAGCATCGCCGCACGTCGGCGAACCGCCTGGCGCCGCAGCTCGTTGCGACGAACGTCGCGCAGGTCGTCGCTGAGGGCCCGCAAGGCCTCACCGAGGTCCGCACCTTGCTCTGCCGCCAGCGCAAAGAGGCGGTACGTACGGGCGGCGTGGGGCTCGGCGGTCTCCCCGGCAGCGTGACGGAACGCGTCGGCCTCCGAGCGACCGGCCCGAATCGACGACACGATCGCCCGTAGCTCGTCGACCACGACGCCGTCGCCTCGGGCGACCACGCGCATGATCGCCTGGACCGGACCGGCGCCCGCACGCACGTGGATCGCGAGCAGCTGGTCGACCGTCACGAGCTCGAGTCGCATGCGCGTGCGCCGCTCCTCCGCGAGCCGGGCGAGCTGAGACGGCGCGCGGGTGCATCCGACCAGTCCGCCCACCACGGCCAGGAGCGCGCCCATCGTCGTCGAGTGGAGGACGACGGCGCCCAGGATCACGCCGGCGCCGGCGCCGGTCCCGGTGTGCGCCCACTGGCGCTCCCGGAACGCCGCGGCCGCCGAGGCCGGGCGGCCCGCAGCGCGTAGGCGAGCCTCGAGCCGGGTCGACCGGACCCGTTCGCGCCACAAGCGGAGCCCGGCAGGGCGCGCGGCCGACCAGAGCGCCCCCGTCGCCGGTGTCCGGTCGGCCGGTGCCCGGGGCCCGGATGCCCGGTAGGGGCGGATCCGCTCGCCCAGCCCCATCCGGCGCCCCCGGGCCACCCGGACACCGGCGGCCGCGGCCACCACGAGGGACGCCATGGCCAACCCGGCCGTCACCCGTCGCCCCGATGCTCCGGTGCCCGGGCACGAGCAACGACCCTCAGCTCGGCGGGCTGGGCGCCGAGCCGTCCGAGCCACCACGCGCCGAACGCGCTCAGGGTGCCGGCTGCGCCGATCACGAGCATCCCGGCGCTCGACCGGTAGAAGTCCCGAAAGGGCCCGGCGCGCAAGGTCAGCGCGACGAGGACGAGCCACGGGAGCACCAGCACCGCGCGGGCATTGATCCGCATCTCGAGTCCCTCGGTCTCGATCTCCTCGACCACCTCGAGGTCCTTCGTCGTCGCCACGACGAGATCGCCGAGAATGTCCCGGACGATCGCACCGCCACGGTCGTGGGCGACGAGAAGGACCTCGATCACGCGGTCACTGGTCGGATCGGCCAGGCGCGCCTTCACCTGCTCGAGCGCTGCGGCCGTGCCGAACATCCGGGCCAGCGCCGGAAAGTCGGCGAAGACCTCGCGCAGCGGTTCAGGGCCGGTTTGGCCCAGTGCGTTGACCGCCTGCGCGAGCGAACGACCGGCGACGATGGCGGCCACGAGCTCACGGAGCGCGTCGGGCCAGGCGGCCTGCCAGGCCCGCAGGCGAGTCGCTCGCCGGTGGCCCAGATACGCGAACGGTGCCACGCCCGCGCCCACTGCGGGCGGAAGCGCGACGAGGGGCGTGTGCGTCGCCAGCGCGAGGAGCACGAACGTGACCGACCCGGCGGACGCCGCGAGCATCCACAGCTCCCCGGGCGTGAGATCGGCTCCGGCCTGCCGCAGCCACTCGTCCCGATCCGGGCGCATCTGCGGGGACCGGAGGTCCGGGCCACCCTCCGGCGTGGCCTCGGCGGCCGGCACGCGTCGCCGCACCGCGAGCGCCCCAGCTCCCCCCGCCAGCGCGATCATGAGCGCAGCGACGAGTGTCACCGACTCGCCTCGATGACGGAGCGCAACGCCCCGGCGCGACCCAGCGCCCGGTCCGCCCGGTCCTCGAGACGCTCCGGGATCACTCCGGTCCAGCGCAAGGGTGCGTCACTCTGCGCACGCACGAAGAGCGGTTCGCAGGTGAAGCCGTCGGTCAGCGCGGGAAGCACTGCGGTGATCTCGGTGACCATCCGCCGGATCCCACCCCCGGACTCGCCCGGCGCGTGACGCTCGACGTGCACCACCAGGTCCAGAGCCGCCGAGAAGACTCGCTGCACGACCCGCTCGGTCACGTTCTCCCCGGCCATCAAGGCGGCATTCACCAACGCGTGCAGCGCCTCGGGCGCGCTGTTCGCGTGCACGGTGCAGAGGAAGCCACATCCGGCGTTCACCGCCCGGGTCAGCTCGAACGCCTCGGCACCCCGGACCTCCCCGACGACGATCCGATCGGGACGCATGGCGAGCACGAACTTCACGAGGTGGCGGAGCGTGATCTCACCGCCCCCGTCGAGGCCCGGGGGACGGGTCTCGTAGTACGCGCCGTGGGCGAACGGCACTGCGAGTTCGCGGATCTCCTCACACGCCCGGACGCAGTGATCCGGCGGTACCGCGGCGAGCATCGCCGCCAGCAGGGTCGTCTTGCCTGCGCCCGGTTCCCCCGAGACGGCCACCCGGCTCCGAAACCCCATCACTGCGTCGAGGAACGCCGCAGCGGTGTCGTCCAGCGAACCCCGGTCCACGAGGTCGCGCAGCGTCACGGCGCGCACCGTGTAGCGACGCAGGGTGGCCGAGAGCGCGTCGGCCACCGGGGGAATCGCCGCAGTGAGCCGGGCGTCGCCACCCAGCACCCGTGCCTGGACCATCGGCGACGCCGCGTTGAGCTGGCGATCGGTCGCGACCAGCAGCTGCTCGACCAGACGCCGGTTCTCGTCCTCGTTGGTCGGTGTCACCAGGCCGCGCAGGCGCCCGGTGCGGTCCAGGTACGCAACCCGCGCCCCCTCGATGAAGATCTCCTCGACGTCCTCGCGTCGGAGCAGTTCCGAGAGCACCCCGAGATCGGTGACCGCACGTACGACCCGGTCGACCATGGCCGTGGGATCGTGGAGGAGAGGGAGCCCGGCCTGCCGTGCGTTCCTCTGGTACGTCTCGACCGCGCGAACAGCGATCTCGCGCACTGCGACGTTCCCGTCGGCTGTGAGCTCTTCCGTTTCGCCGAGTCCGGCGACGACGTCGCGGCGAATCGTCACGTAGGCGTCACCCGACATCGTCGCGCCCCGTCACGAGGTCGTCCACAGGGAACCCTCCCGGACCCGACGGGGCTGCGGTCACGTCGGCGTGCACGGTTGCGAGGGCGCGGGTGAAGGGGCCGCGGCCGACCAATGCGGCAGCCCAGGCGGCGTCCTCGACCCGCGGGTCCGACGGGACGAACGTCACCCCG
This sequence comes from Actinomycetota bacterium, assembly GCA_046086425.1. Taxonomy (GTDB): domain Bacteria; phylum Actinomycetota; class Acidimicrobiia; order IMCC26256; family PALSA-555; genus CAIUKV01. The sequence continues at coordinate 3,194 of JBJSXO010000278.1, forward strand.
GCGGCCGGGACCGCGTCCGCCAGCTCACCGGCCAGCTCGGCCCGCCGGGGTCGGACCACCGGCGCCCGGTTCAGCACGAAGTGCACCGGCACCCCGGGCGCCCCGGTGCGGATGTCGTCCACCCAGTCGACCAGACGGATCACGCCCACCGGGCTCGCGGCACCGACGGCGACCACGGCGGTGGCCCGAGCGGCGACCGCCGCAACCACGTCGTCGTCACCCCCGGCGCCGCCGGCCGATTCCCCCGCCGATACGTCGAGCACCACCGTCGTGTAGCGCCGGGCCAGGAACTCGGCCACGGCAGCCACGTCCCCGCCCCTCAGCGCCCGGCCTGCACGACGGCTGGGCACGCCGACGAGCACTGCGGGCCACCCGGCGCCGAGGTCGAAGAGCGACCCGGGGACCCGGCCGAGCCCGTAGCCCACGGCGTCCACTGCTGTGCAGAGGTTCGGCTCGAGCGGCAGGCCGAGCCGGGGTGCCACCGACGGCGTCACCGGGTCGGCGTCGACGAGCACCGCTCGGTCTCCACGCCGGACGCTGCGGGCCGCGAGCGCGATGGCCACCTCCGTGGACCCGGCCCCCCAGGGACCGCCGACCACCACGACGGCGGCGCGCCCCGAACCGGCCGACGGGTCCGCGGTGCGTTCGCCGCCCGCTTCGCCCTCGGCGGGCAGGTCGTCGTCGCGTGCGCCGTCCGGGCACAAGGCCAGGAGTGCCGCCACGATCGCCGCAGGTGCGTCGGTGGACGCGGCCACCCCATCGACGCCGAGGCGGGAGAAGAGATCGCTCCCACGCCCCGGGTCACCGACCACGAGAACCCGCCGGTTCCGCGCGTGGAGCGCGGCGACGAACGGCCGCGTGAGCGCCGGCCAACGCTCCCCGGCGACCAGGACGTCGAAATCCTCGTCGAGCGCAAGCCCCGGATCGAGCACGAGGCACCGCACCCGAGCGCCACCGTGGTTCGCGCAGTGGCGATGCAGGTCGTCCACCCACGACTCGGCCGAGAGGACGAGCGCGATCTCGGGCTCACGGGTCATGCGGCCCGCTCACGTCCCGGCCCGATGCCGTCCAGCACCAGCGGCGGCGCGCCCGACGCCGGAACCGCGCCCGTGACCCGGGTCAGCACGAAATCGCCGTCGGCGAGCACCGCGGCCAGCCGTTGCGAGTCGACGACGTCGACGGCGACCGTCACCGTGATCTGACCCCGCACAGCACCGAAGGCGCGCGCGTCGCCACCCGTGACCTCGAGCACCTCGAGGCCGGGTGCGACCACGGTCGCCACTCCGTCGCGCGCCCGGACCACGTCGATCCGGTCGCCCGGCATCAGACGCCCGTTCACGGCGCGGGCCCGATCGATCGGGATGCTCATCGCCCGCAGCCCGTCGGCCGTCACCCGGTCCCGGAGGACCCCGTCGGTCAGGGGCGTGCCGGCAGGGAGGCTCGTGGTCAGGACCCGGCCCCGCCACCCGGCCCCGTCCGCGACCAGGTGCGCCAGCACCGCCCCACTGGCGCGCACCGCTTCGAAGCGCACATCCGCCGAGCGCAGCGGCGTCCCGGCCACCAGATCGCGGGCAGCAACCGCGACCAGTGGCCCGCGGGGCTCGTGGCGGAGCACGGCCAGGGTGAGCACCAGCCCGACCAGCCCCGCCAGCACCATCACCAGGTGGGCTCCGCGCCCATGGAGACGGCGCACGCGCAGCGGAACGGCCGCGACTGCGCTCACCGTCGCCCCCTCCGGGCTGCGATACCTTGGCGTAGATGGTGCCGGCGCCCGCTGACTTCCCGCCCGTCCTGACCGCGGCAATGGCGGCGGAGCTGCTGCAGATCCACGTCGAGTACCTCCGGAAGCTCGTGCGTGAGGGAAAGGTCCCGTGCCATCGGTTCCCCGGTGGCCGTGAGCTGCGGTTCCTGCGCGACGAGCTCCTCGAGTGGCTCGCCGACCAGCCCGGACCCGCCGGTCCGGAGGCTCACGTGCCGTCATCCGGCTCGGCGGCGACGTAGGCCACCCAGCCCGACGGGACGACGACGTCGGCGTCCTCGCCCACCATCACGTGGTCGTCACCGACGACGATGGGCCCGACGTACTCGACGCCCGACCAGAACACCCCGAGGCGGGCACTCCGAGCCGGGTCCTCGAGCTCGAGCAGACGGGCCCGGAAGGACACCGCGGCCGACGGGAGCCGCCGCCCTCCCGACCGAGCCCGGCGCGCGCGCCGGATCGTGAGTGGAGCCGGCATCCCACCGGGTGCGGCACCCATCAGGGTGTGCACGCTGACCGTGCGTGAGCCGGTCAAGACGTCGATCCGGTCCTCGCCGACCGAGACCACGACACCGGCGAAGGTCCGCTGGGCGACATTGACGATCACATGATCGCCCCGCGCCGCGTACTCGCGCACGACGTCGTCGATCCGGCGAGCGTGCGCCCAACGCTGGGCTGCGGCCGCGCTCCATATCTCCTCGTCGACTCGCCACTGCGCTCGGGCCTCGACCCCGAACGACGACAAGCCGATCCGCATCGGCGCGCACGAGGGCAGGGCGGGCTCCGGCACGCCGCCCCTGACACGACGGCCTGGGCGCGTGACGCCGGCCGTCTGCGCAGGAAGACCACGGTGCTCTAGCGTGCGCGCATGCCCCTCGACCTCGCCGTCCTGCTCGATCCGGCCCACACCGCCGTGCTCACCATGGAACTCCAGCGCGGGGTGATGGGCGACCTCGCGATGATCCCCGAGCTTCGCGACGAGGTGATCGCGACCGGCATGCTCGATCGGGTTGGTGCGCTGCTGACCGCGGCCCGCTCCGCCGGTGCACGTGTCGTGCACTGCACGGCCGAGTTCCGCGCCGACCGCGCCGGATCGGGGACGAATGCGCCCATGCTGCGCGCCAGCGCCAAGAGCGCCAGTCTGGTCATCGGCACGCCGTCCACCGAGCTGGTGCCCGAGCTCGGGAAGCAGCCCGGCGACCTCGTGGCCTCCCGACTGCACGGGATGACTCCGTTCACCGGAACTGCGCTCGACGCGATGCTGCGCAATCTCGGGATCACCACAGTGGTCGCCACCGGCGTGTCCCTCAACGTCGGCATCGTCGGCATGGCGATCGAAGCGGTCGGCCTCGGCTACGAGGTCGTCGTGCCCCCCGACGCCGTGGCCGGGCTCCCTCGGGAGTACGCCGAGCAGATGCTCGCCCACACCATCCCGGTGATCGCCACCCGAGTCCCGACCACACGGATCATCGAGACCTGGCGGCACTGAGCCCCCAGGGTCGGTGCGGCCGCGGGAGCCGGCTCAGGCGCCACCCGAACCAGCCGGTTCGGCTGCGAAGTCGTAGTCGGCGAGCAGCATCCGCTGGCGTGCCTCGACGAGCGGGCGGGTCTCGGGGTGGGTGATGACGTACGCGCGGTTGGCCCGGATGGCCCGGACCACGATCGGACCGACCGCCTCGTTGGGCATCGCACCCGGCGGCATCGCCCGTCCGGCCATCGGGTCGGCGAAGGGGCCCCCGAACCGATCGGGGCGGTTACGGGCCGACGTGCTGGCGAGGTTGCTCTCGACCATCCCCGGGCAGAGGATCGACACCCCGATCCCCTCCGGCGCGAGCTCGTGGCGCAGCATCTCCCCGTAGCCCACGAGAGCGTGCTTCATCACCGTGTACAAGCCCGTGTTCACGCCGCCGGTCTGAGTCGGCGACAGCGCGAGCAGCCCGGCCATCGACGACGTGAGCACGATGTGCGCGCCGGCACCGTGGGCCCGGATGCCCGGAAGGAACGCGTTGACCGTACGGACCGCCGACATGAGGTGGAACTCGCTGAACCAGCCCCACTCCTCGGCGGTTGCTGCGGTCAGTGGCGTGTTCGCCACCACACCAACGGTCTGGATTAGCACGTGCACGTCACCGACCGACTCCGCCGCCGTGGCCGCGAGATCGGTCAGAGAGTCGTCACGGGTGGCGTCGACGGCAGCGGCGGCGGCCCGACCCCCGGCAGCCACGATCTCGTCGCACACTTGCGTCGCGCTCTGCGGGTCGATGTCGGCGACGAGCACGTGTGCGCCCTCGGCCCCGAGGCCCAGGGCGATCCCCCGACCGATCCCGCTCCCGCCCCCCACGCACACCGCGCCCTTCCCGTCGAGGCCCTCGATCATCGCTCTCCTCCGCACGTCGGCGACCGGGGACGGCCGCCCGGCGAAACTAGGCGCTGGCGGGCAGGCCGCACACGCGAAACCCCCGCTCCAGCCCGGGGCGCTGCCAGGATGCAGGGATGCACGTACCCCCCTCCCCCCGATCCGGCCCGGTCGTCAGGCCCCCCAGCCCTCGGCATGGGTGACGACGTCCCGACCCCCGAGGTCCGCTGGGTGGACGACGACCGCGCGCTCGGTGAGGTCGTCCGGATCCTGCGCAGCGAGCCGGCCTACGGGCTCGACACCGAGTTCCTCGCCGAACGCACCTACTGGCCGAAGCTGTGCCTCGTGCAGCTCTCGTGGCGCACGGGCGTGGCGCTCGTCGACCCGTTCGCCTGCGACGTTGCGGCGCTCGCCGACGTCCTGCGCAGCCCGGCCACGATGATCACCCACGCCGGGGCGAGCGACCTCCCCATCATCGAGCGAGCCGCAGGAACCCGACCCGCCGGCCTCTTCGACGTGCAGCTCGCCGCCGGCTTCGTCGGCCTGGGCACCCCGTCGCTCGGATCGCTGGTCTCGGTGCTGCTCGGGGTCCGCCTCGACAAGAGCGAACAGCTCACCGACTGGAGCACCCGCCCCCTGAGCGAGTCGGTCCGCCGCTACGCGGCCGACGACGTGGCCTACCTGTTCCCGCTGGCCGCGGCCCTACGCGACCGGCTCGAGGCGCTGGGGCGCGAGGCGTGGGCCACCACCGAGTGCGAGCTGCTCCGCACCACGCCGGCGCGCGCCACCGATCCCGACACCGCCTGGTGGCGCATCAAGGGGGCGTCGACGATGAAGGGCGAGAAGGCGGGCGTTGCGCAAGCCGTGGCGGCGTGGCGTGACCGGCGGGCCCAGCGCCTCGACGTCCCCCCGCGGTTCGTCCTCTCCGAGCTCGCCCTGGCGGCTGTGGTCGGTCGACCCCCGCGCACCGCCGACGACGTCCAGCGGATCCGCGGCGTGGGCGGTCTCCCCGCCGGCGCCGTCCGCGAGCTGCTCGACGCCGTCGAGGCGGGTCGCACCATGGACCCCGCTCAGGTGCGCCGCCCACCTCGGTACGAGGACGTCCCCGAACTCGACGCCGCAGTGTCTTTGCTCTCGGCCTGGGTGACCGAGCTCGCGACGGCACAACGGATCGACAAGAAGCTGCTCGCGACCCGAGACGACGTGAAGGACCTCGTCTACGGACGCCCGGGGCGCCTCGACGACGGCTGGCGGGCCGCGCTGTGCGGCCGCGAGCTGCGCAAGGTGCTCGACGGCAAGGCGGTGGTGCGGCTCGTCGACGGCGGCCGCCACCTGCGGCTCGAAGACGACTGATCGCCGCTCCGTGGACCTAGGGCGTCTCGTCCCACGACATGTCGCCGGTGTGCTCCTCACGGAGCTGCAGCCGGTTCGCGAGGTTCTCCATGACGAACTCGTGCGCGATCGCTGCGGCGACATGGGCCTCGGCTGCGGTCTCCCAGATGCTGAACGAGCAGATGCCGCCGGTGTCGAGGATTCCCACCTCGTAGCGCACGAAGCCGGGCTGAGCCTGGTAGAGCGGGATCATCTGGGTACGCGCGATCTCGACGCTCTCCTGGGCGGTTCCCGACGTGACGTCGTACAAGGCGACGCGGAAGTGGTTCGACACGGACGCTCCTCTCCTCGGTGGCCACGGCGAAGCCCTGTGGGGACGTCCGTGGCGTGACGGCGCGAGATCTTAGCCCCCGGGACGGCCCTCCCCCCGGCCCCGGGACATGCCGGCTGCTCCGACCCCTTACCCGGCCGATGGGCGCCGGGGTGGCCTCGGCACGAGCGCCGGCGTGCGGGCGGCGTACTCCGCGAACTCGGGCCGCCGGGCCCGGCTCCGCTGGTCGAGCATGGGGATGGACGCGCTCAGGAACATCGCGGTGATCGCAAGCGGGCCGACGACGGTCCACCACCACGCGGCGTCGGCCGCGAGGGCGAAACCCCACAGCGACCACCAGAACAGGACCTCACCGAAGTAGTTGGGGTGGCGCGACCACGCCCACAAACCCCGGGTCATCACCGCCCCCGGGGTCTTCGTACGACCGAAGCGCCGCATCTGCTCGTCGGCCACGAACTCGATCACCGACGCAGCCAGGCCCACCACGAGCACAAGGCCATCGAGCATCCCGACCCCGTTCGTCCCCCACACCAGTGCCGGCACGAGGGGCAACGAGCCGAGGAACACCACCACGCACGGGAACAAGTGCACGGAGAGAAGCGACATCAGGACCTTCGGGCCCTTCGTGTAGAGGTCGAGATACCGCCAGTCCTCATGGTCGAGACCCGGCCAGTCGCGCGCCCAGTTCGACGTGAGCCGGATGCCCCACACCCACGTCACTACCAGGACCAGTGCGATACGCAGCCCCGGAACGCCGTCCCCGTGGCCGACGGCGAGCCACGTGGCGGCGAGCGGCGGCAGCACGCTCCACCACGCGTCGAACATCGATCCGTTGTCGAGCGCGGTCGACCACACGAAGATCACCAGCGCGGACGCCAGGTATCCGAGTCCCAGCGCAAGGACCGGGTCGCCCACCCCGACGACCTCGGCCACCCCCCACGCCGCCCCGATCGCGGTGACGTACGCCAGCGCCACGATCGCGAACGATCCCGCCCGGCCGACCCGCTCCCCCACACCCCGACCGCTCATCGCTCCCCCTTCTCGGCGAACCCGAGTCTGGCACGGTCCGGACGCCGCCGTGACGCCGTCACGCCAACTGGTCGTCGAACGGCCCCCGATCGGGACCGCAGACCCGAGACTGGTAGTCCTCCAGGCGCGTGTAGAGCGCACCGAGCTCCGGGCTGTTGGCGAAGGCGATGAAGCCACGGTCACGGTTGGTGGCGTCGGGATCCCAGCCGTTCGCGGCGTAGAACCCGTTGAACCGCACCTGGGCGACGACGGCTGCCTCCGCATCGACCCGGACGTCCCGAGGCGCCACCCGGGCGGCGTCTCGGGTGAGGGCGAGCAGCGCGCGCAGATCGGCACGTACGGCATCGGGATCGGTGTCAGAGAGGAGGTCGAGATCCCCGAAACGCGCCTGGATCTCGCAGTATCGCGCGACCCTTCCCCCACGGCTTGACGAGTCCCCACGGGGGTCCGGAGCACCGCACCCGGCGACGAGGGCGCCGATCGTGGCGGCAGCGGTGATCCCGAGCCGTATTCGGCGTGCCGTCACACCGGCGCGTGGGCCCGCGAGAAGCGCAGGACCCCGTCGTCGACGGGATCGCGCACGAGCCGCCTCCGGTCGTCGCGATAGCGCATGGGCACCGACCAGACCCCGGTGCCCTGCCTCGGGAACCGGTCGAGGGCCCGCTGGACGTAGCCCGCGGTGAGATCGAGCATCGGCGCCGTGGGCATCTCGGGATCGTCGGGAACGGCCACCGCGATTTCGTAGCCGTGGCGGCGCATGTGGACGAGACAGCGGCAGACCCACTCGCAGACCAGATCGACCTTGAGGGTCCACGACGCGTTCGTGTAGCCGAAGACGAACGCCAGGTTCGGCACACCGGACAGCATGGTCGACTTGTAGACGATCCGACCGGCCGGATCGACCGTGCGCCCGTCGACGTCCACGACGATCCCGCCGAGGGCCAGGAGCTCGAGCCCGGTGGCGGTGACGACCAGGTCGGCGTCGAGTTCGTCACCGGAGGCGAGCCGGATCCCGGACTCGGTGAAGGTGGCGATGGTGTCGGTGACCACCTCCGCCCGCCCGGCCGAGATCGCACGGAAGAGGTCGCCGTCCGGAGCGAAGCAGATCCGTTGGTCCCAGGGTTCGTATCGGGGGGTGAAGTGACGGTCGACGTCGTAACCCTCGGGCAGCTGCCTGGCGACGCCCCGCACGAGCAGCTTCTTCATGAGTTCGGGTCGGGCCCGGCACAGCCGGTAGAACAGCGCCTGCCGCACGACGTTCTTGCGCCGCGTCCAGGCGTAGGCCCGTTCCCGGGGCAGCCACCGCCGAACGCGGTTCGCGAGCCGGTCCCTTTGCGGTATGGACACGTAGTAGCTCGGCGAGCGCTGGAGCATCGTCACGTGGGCGCCTCGCTCCACCAGGGCCGGGACCAGCGTCACCGCCGTCGCCCCGCTCCCGATCACCACCACCCGCCGGCCCGCCACGTCGAGGTCCGGGGGCCAGTGTTGGGGGTGCACGACCCTGCCCGCAAAGCGCTCGATCCCAGGCAACCGGGGCTCGTGGCCGTGGTCGTAGCGGAAGTACCCGGTGGTTGCGAACAGCCAACGGCTTCGCACGACGTGCTGCGTCCCGGAGCGGGCGCAGGACGCGACCACCGTCCACGCTGCTGCGTCGCTCGACCACGACGCTCGGGTCACCCGATGACCGAAGCGGATCCGGGAGCGCAGGTCGTGGTCGTCGACGACCTCGTCGAGGTAGCGCAGGATCTTGTCGCCGGCGGCGATCGCGTCGTCGTCGGTCCAGGGTTTGAAGGCGTAGCCGTAGGTGTGGAGATCCGAGTCGGACCGGATCCCCGGGTAGCGGAACAGATCCCAGGTGCCGCCGATGGCGTCCCGCGACTCCAGGATCACGAACGACGCCTCCGGCAGCCGGGCCCGGAGGTGCCACGCTGCGCCGATGCCGGAGATCCCCGCCCCCACGATGCAGACGTCGACCTCTGCGTCCACGTCCACGTCCGCGTCG
>JBJSXO010000279.1:0-3628 GCA_046086425.1 Actinomycetota bacterium
TCGGCCTCGGTGCCCTGCTCCGGGCCACACTGCCTCCGGCATCGGTCACCGGAGCCCCCAAACCGCGGGTGCTGCAGATCATCGAGGATCTCGAGACCATGCCACGCGGCGTCTACTGCGGGGCGACGGGATGGATCGACACCGACCGCGGCTGCGGCGACCTTGCCGTCGCGATCCGCTCCTTCACCGTGGCCGGAGGCCGGACGACCCTCGGCGTCGGTGGCGGCATCGTTGCCGACTCGGTGCCGGCTCGCGAGTGGGACGAGACCTGCCTGAAGGCCCGCCGGCTGCTCGCCCGCACCGGGGCCGCCGACGCCGCACCCGCCGCCGTGCTCACGTGAGCGCCCCGGAGCTGCTGTGGCTCGACGGCGCGCTCGTGGACGCCGCGACCGCCGGCGTGTCCCCGATGGACCACGGTCTCCTGACCGGAGACGGGGTCTTCGAGACGCTGCGGGTGTACGACCGCCGAATCCTGGCCTGGGATCGCCACCTCGACCGCCTCGCCCGCTCGGCGGCGGCCCTCGGGTTGGCCCTCCCCGACCGGGCTGCGCTGCTCGGGGCCGCCCGAGCCGTGATCGCGCCCCGCGACGAGGGTGACGGCCGCCTGCGCATCACGATCACCGGGGGAGTCCGCCCGTTCGGGAGCCCGCGGGGGGACACACCACCCACGGTCATCGTCGCGATGGCGACACTCCGGCCGTTCCCGGCGACCGAGGCGGTCGTGGTCGTCCCGTGGACCCGCAACGAGCACGGCGCCACCGCCGGGCTCAAGACCATCTCCTACGCCGAGAACGTGCGAGCGCTCGCCTACGCCCACGCGGCGAACGCAACCGAAGCGGTGTTCGCCAACACCCGGGGCGACCTCTGCGAAGCCACCGGGTCCAACGTGTTCGTCGTGCACGACGGCGTCGTCCGCACGCCCCCGGCGGGGGCGGGGTGCCTGCTCGGCATCACCCGCGCGCTGGTGCTCGAGTGCTGTGCGCACATCGGGGTTCCCTGCGAGCAGATCGCGGTGCCCATGCCCGCGCTGCGTGACGCCGACGAGGCGTTCCTCACCTCGAGCACCCGTGAGGTCCAGGGCATCCACGCCGTCGACGGGATTGCGCTCCCCGGTGCTCCCGGACCCGTCACCGCGCAGCTCGCCGAGGCGTTCCGCGCCCTCGTGGCGAGCGGCGCCGAGCTGACCTGACCACGCCGACTGCGGCCTCCGGACGCCCGGGGCCGCGTCCCGTCACGTCGGCGCCGGCCTGAGGTGGACGACGTCGCCCACCGACACCACCACGTCCCGCTCGTCCCGACCGTCCTGACCGTCCTCACCGACGCCGTCGGCGCAGCGCAGCACCAACGCCCCGGTGTCGGTGAGATCGCGCGCCAGGCCCTCGAGGACGCGACCCCCGCCCAGGTCGACGCGGACCCGCCGGCCGAGGGTGGCGGACCGGGCGCGGGCGGCGGCCACGAGCCCGTCGGGATCGGCGAGGTGACGGTCCAGGGCGTCGAGGAAGGCGCCGAGCAGCGCGTCGCGGTCGACGGTCCGGCCCACCTCCGCCTCCACCGACGTCGCGACGTCGGCCAGGTGCGGTGGCACCGCCGCGCGGTCGAGGTTGCACCCGGCGCCCACGACCACCGCACGGACCGTGCCGCGGCCGAGATCGGCCTCGGCGAGGAGCCCGGCGAGCTTGCGGTCGCGCACGACCAGGTCGTTGGGCCACTTGAGGCCCGGAGCGATCCCGGCGATCTCCTCCACGGCCTCGGCCAACGCCAGACCTGCGGCCGTCGCGCACCGGCCGAGCTGCTCGGGAGCGAGCGCCGGCCGCAGGAGTACCGACACCAGCAGCGACGACCCGGGTGCCGCCTCCCAGGTCCGCCCCAGCCGGCCCCGACCCGCGCGTTGGTGGTCGGCCACCGCGACCAGCCCGTCGGGAGCACCGGCCCGGGCCTCGTCGAGCAGGTACCGGTTCGTGGAGTCGATCGACGGGAAATGCCGGATCCCCCATGCTGCGCCGGCTGCGGAGCCGTCGGCCGACCGTGCGCGACGAGTAGCGGCCGGTTCGGGCATCGACCGTAGGATACGGCGACACCCGTCCGGAACGAAGGGCTCGTCGTGCCGCTGCCGTCCAAGATCCTCATCGCCAACCGGGGCGAGATCGCGATCCGTGTGATGCGCACGTGCCGCGAGCTCGGCATCGGGACGGTGGCCGTGTACTCCGACCTCGACCGCAGCGCCGCACACACCCGCTACGCCGACGAGGCCTACGCTCTCGGCGGCCAGACCGCCGCCGAGAGCTACCTGAACACCGCGCGCATCCTCGAGGTGATCGCGCAGAGCGGCGCCGAGGCCGTGCACCCCGGCTACGGGTTCTTCGCCGAGAACGCCGACTTCGCCCGGGCACTCACCGACGCCGGCGCGATCTGGATCGGCCCGCCGCCCGCGGCCATCGACGTCATGGGCGACAAGATCTCGTCGCGCAAGGCCGCGGCCGCCGCCGACGTCGCCTCGGTCCCCGGCACGCTCGAGCCGATCGCGTCGATCGACGAGATCGTGGCCTTCGGCGAGGAGTTCGGCTGGCCGGTCGCCATCAAGGCTGCGTACGGCGGAGGCGGCAAGGGACTCAAGGTCGTCCACGGTCCCGACGAGGTCGAGGCCGGCTTCGAGTCGGCCACCCGGGAGGCGGCGGCCTACTTCGGGCGCTCCGAGGCCTACCTCGAGCGCTACCTCACCCGGCCGCGCCACATCGAGATCCAGGTCTTCGCCGACACCCACGGCAACGCGGTGTGGCTCGGCGAGCGCGACTGCTCGACCCAGCGCCGGCACCAGAAACTCATCGAGGAATCGCCCGCCTTCGGGCTCACCGACGACGAGCGGCGGGCCATGGGCGAGGCCGCGGTCAAGGTGGCCCGGGGCTGCGGCTACACCAACGCCGGCACGGTCGAGATGCTTTACCAGGACGGCGAGTTCTGGTTCCTCGAGATGAACACCCGCCTCCAGGTCGAGCACTGCGTGACGGAGATGGTCACCTCTCGCGACCTCGTCGCCGAGCAGATCCGGGTGGCGGCCGGCGAGCCGTTGTCGTTCACCCAGGACGACATCGAACGTCGTGGGCACGCCATCGAGTGCCGCATCAACGCCGAGGACGCGACCCGCGGCTTCCTCCCCTCCCCGGGGACGATCACGCTGCTGCGGGCCCCCGGCGGGCCTGGGGTGCGCTGGGACGGCGGGTACGAGACCGGCGACGAGATCTCGCAGTACTACGACAACCTCTTCGGCAAGCTCATCTTGTGGGGTCCCGACCGCGAACACGCCGGGGAGCGGGCCAAGCGCGCGCTGGGAGAGCTCGAGGTCCAGGGCATCCACACCACGATTCCTGCACACCTGGCGCTCGTCGGGCACCCCGACTTCATGGCCGGCGCGCACTCCACCAAGTGGGTCGAGGAGGAACTCGACCTCACGGCCCTTATCGCGGCCCAGGTCGGCGCCGCGGTCGGCACGCCGAGCGCCGAGACCGACGCGGCCCCGGACCTGGTCGAGCGCACGGTGCCCGTGGAGGTGAACGGCAAGCGGTTCTCCGTGCGGCTGTGGCTCCCCGACGCGCCGGTCGCGACCGGCACCAGCGCAGCCAGGAAAGCCCGG
>JBJSXO010000280.1:0-3616 GCA_046086425.1 Actinomycetota bacterium
TCGGCGAGATCGTCAACAAGAACGGCGCGCCCGGCTTCGAGGGCTACTACAAGAACGAGGAGGCCAACGCCGAGCGGGTCCGTCACGGCTGGTACTGGTCGGGGGACCTCGGCTACCGGGACGACGCGGGCTGGCTCTACTTCGGTGGGCACGACTTCGAGTGGATCCGGGTCGACGGGGAGAACTTCGCGGCGGCACCGGTGGAGCGGATCCTCGCCCGCCACGCCGCTGTGGTGCTCGCCGCGGTGTACGCGGTGCCCGACGAGGAGGTGGGCGACCAGGTGATGGCGACGCTGCTCCTCCGGCCCGGCACCGCCTTCGACCCCGACGACTTCGACGAGTTCCTCGCCGAGCAGACCGATCTCGGGACCAAGTGGTCGCCGCGATTCGTCCGGGTCACCGAGGACATGCCGGTGACCGAGAGCCAGAAGCCGCTGAAGCGCCAGCTGCGGCGGGAGCGCTGGGACACCGGGGACGCGGTCTACTGGCGCCCCACCAAGGGCGCGACGCTGCGCCTCATGACGGCCGCCGACCGGGACGCGCTGTTCGCGGAGTTTGCCCGCCACGGACGGTCGGGCGTCCTCGACATGGTCTGACCGACAGGGTCCGACCGGCCGCCGGCGGGCCGGATACGGTCGGGCGCGTCACGACCCCATCGAGAGGGAGCCCACCCACCCATGACCGACCTGCTCGAACCCAGCGCCGCCCGCGAGGCGGACCAGATGCTCGCCGGGAGGGTGGCGGTCGTCACCGGCAGCGGCCGTGGCATCGGGCGCGCCCACGCCATGCGGCTCGCCGCGTACGGGGCCCGGGTCGTGGTCAACGACCTCGGGGTCGCGCCCGACGGGAGCCCGACCGAGGAGAGCCCGGCCGAGGAAGTCGTGCGCGAGATCCGGGCCGCGGGGGGCGAGGCGGTCGCCGACGGCAGCGACATCTCCACCGCGGCCGGGGGCGAGGCGGTCGTCCAGCGGGCGCTCGACGAGTGGGGATCGATCGACGTCGTCGTGAACAACGCCGGGTTCGGCCGGCCGCGCATGGTGTTCAACCTCGCCGAGGACGAGTGGGACGACGTCATCCGGGTGCACCTCAAGGGCACGTTCTCGGTCACCGCCCCGGCCACACGGTGGTGGCGCAGCGAGGCCAAGGCCGGCCGGAGCGTCTACGGCCGGGTGGTGAACACCGCCACCGGGCTGCTCGTGCTCGGGGGTGCGGGCCAGTCGAACTACGTCGCAGCCAAGGCCGGGATCCTCGCGTTCTCCGAAGCCATCGCCACCGAGCTCGAGCCCTACGGCGTCACCGTGAACACCATCCTGCCCGGGGCCCGGACCCGGCTCGCCGCCGTCGGCTGGCGCACGGCTCGCAACGCCGAGCTCGGACCCGACGCGTTCGACCACCAGAGCCCCGTGCACGTCGCGGAGCTCGTCTGCTACCTCGCGTCACCGTACGCGCAGTACATGAGCGGCCAGTCGTTCCAGGTCAGCGGTGCCCGAATCCAGCACGTGCACACCTTCGTGGGGGCCGAGCTGCTCCGGCGCGAGGACCGCGGCTGGACCGCGGGCGACCTCCGCACCGAGATGCCCCGGCTGTTCGGCGTCGGCCCGTACCGGTCGGACCCCCCGCCCAAGGAGTGGCAGGAGCAGTACCGCGCCCGAGGCGCCGCGTCGACCGCGCCGGCCTAGCCCCGACGGTCAGCCGAACAGGACCGGGAGCGACGCCGGGGCCCGGAAGGCCAGCCCGCTGACGTGCACGTCGGCGGCGGCGGGGTCGAGGCGGAGATTCGGGAGGTCGAGCAGCGCGTTGACCGCCACGGTGGTCTCCATGCGGGCGAGGTGCATGCCCAGGCACATGTGGGGGCCGAACGCGAACGACATGTGCTGCTTGGGCTCACGGAAGATGTCGAACTCGTCCGGACGGTCCCAGCGCGACGGGTCCCGGTTGGCGGCGGCCATGCACACCTGGACCGGCGAACCCGCCGGGATGTGCACCCCCTCGATCACGGTGTCCTTCGTGCAGGTGCGGCCGATGCCCGTGAGCGGCGGGTCCCAGCGCACCCCCTCCTCGATCGCCTGCGGCATGAGGGAGCGGTCGTCGCGCAGCGCCGCGAGCTGGTCGGGGTTGGAGAGCAGGCCGAACATGAGGTTGCTCGACGACCGATAGGTGGTCTCGGCGCCCGCCGGCAGCAGCAGGCGCAGGAACGCGATGATCTCGTCGTCGGTGAGGCGCTGCCCCTCGAGCTCCGCCTCGACCAGGACGCTGATGACGTCGTGGCGGGGCTGGGCCCGGCGCTCGGTGATGACCCCCTGGAAGTACTCGTAGAGCCACACCGAGGCGTTCAGGCCGGTCTCGATGTTGCTCGCGATCGAGATCAGCTCCACCGCCTTGGCGTGGAACCGGGACAGGTCGTCCTCGGGCAGGCCGAGCATCAGCGCGATGACCGTGACCGGGAAGGGGAACAGCAGCTCGCGCACGATGTCGGCGCTCCCCCGGGCGGCGAAGGCGCCCACCAGCCGGTCGACCACGGGCTGCACGATCTCCGCTTCCCAGGTCTCCATGGCCTTGCGGGTGAACGCCTGCTGTACCAGCGCGCGGTAGGCGTGGTGCTCGGGCTCGTCCATCTCGAGGATGGAGTGCCCGAACACGAGGCCGATCGAGTCGGCGTACCCCGCCGAGGAGAAGGTCTCGCCGTCGCGCAGGATCGCCTGCACTGCGTCGAACGTGAGCGGTGTGAACGGGGTGACGTCGGCCCCGACCAACGCGTCCTCGATCGACGAGACGCCGAACTGCTCGCTCATGGAGCCTGCGAACACCGGGGTCTGCGCGCGCAACCGGGCCCAGACCGGGTACGGGTCGCGCACCGCCCCGATGCCCGCTGCGGCGTCGAACTCGGCGAAGGGGTCGTAGCTCTCGTCGTGGGTCTCGGTTGTCATGGCCCCAGCCTGCCACGGGACGCCGGCGCAGGGAAACGCCGGGGTGCCGGAGCCGGCCCGGGGCTCAGGCCCCCACCACCGGGACCGGGCTGTCCACCTCGAGGCGGCCGTCGGCGAAGGCCGCGACCGTGACCGGTCCGTGGGGCGTGGGGACCGTGGCCCGGGCCCAGTCCAGGTCCCCGAGGGCGGGCGCCACCCGCACCGACGCGTACCCCGGCTCGGCCGGGGCGATCCCGAGGGTGTGCACCACCAGGTCCCGGGTCGGCGTCGACGACCAGCCGTGGCAGTGGGTCCCGCCGTTCCAGCACTCGGGCCAGCTGGTCTCGCCCCGGTCGAGGAACCAGGACCAGTCCCGGCACTGGTCGGCCACCAGGTCGGCCCGCCCGGCCCGGGCGAGGCCGTCGTGGAGCACGTAGCGGAAGAACGGCTCGGCGGCGACCATCTGCTCGTCGACGTCCCACTCCGGCTCCGGGAAGCCCGACGTGAGGTACAGGTAGCCGATGCCCTGACCGTCGGGGGTCACCGTGTCCATCGCCCACGAGTGACGGAGCAGGCGTGCCCGGTCGGTCAGCCGGTCGACGACCCGCGGAATCCGCTCGGCCGGCACGAGGCCCGCCGCCAGGGCCGCGGCGCCGCCGTGCTGCGCCGCGGCCGGGCGCACCACCCCGTCGACCACGTGGTCGACGTAC
>JBJSXO010000281.1:0-25124 GCA_046086425.1 Actinomycetota bacterium
AGGCCACGAACTCGGCGGCCAGGAGGAGGAACTGTGCCGCGGAACCGGCGAGCACGGCCACGAGGTACAGCGCGGCGTGCACGACGTTCTGCGACCGCACGACCCCGATGGCGGCACCCGCCATCGCGACCGCGATGATCCAGAAGGCGACTTCCTGTGCCCACATGACGGCTACTTCTTCTTGCCCTGCTCGGCGCCGACCTCGAGCGGCTCGGGCTCGGGAACGGTGTCCATCCACTCCCCCAGCTTCACCTTGTCGTGGAGCAGCCGGGCGATGCTGTGCTCGGAGTACTCGAACTCGGGACTCCAGAACAGCGCGTCGAACGGACATACCTCGACGCAGATCCCGCAGTACATGCACAGGGCGTAGTCGATGTCGAAGCGGTCGAGGACGCTGACCGTGCGTTCGCGGCCTCCCTCTCGGCGCGGTGGGCGCTTCTCCTTTTGACCCTCGATGTATATGCACCACTCCGGGCACGATCGGGCGCACAGCATGCACACCGTGCAGTTCTCTTCCTTGAGCGCGATGACCCCACGCGCCCGGGTCACCGGCTCTTCCTTCTCGTGCGGGTACTGCACCGTGACTGCCGGCTTCAGCATCGTCTTGAGGGTGATGCCGAGGCCACCGATCATGCCGGGGATCTTCTTGCGGGCCATCAGACCGCCACCTTGAGCAGGGCAGTGAGCAGGAGGTTGGCGAGGCCGATCGGGATGAGGAACTTCCAGGCGAAGGCCTGGAGCTGGTCCTCCCGGAGGCGGGGGAAGGTGAACCGCGCCCAGAACATCAGGAACGCCACGAACATGAGCTTGCCGAAGAGCACCAGCGGGCCGATCCAGTTCGCCAGGTCGCCGTGCACCCACGGGACTGCGTAGCCGCCCAAGAAGAGCGTCGCGGCGATCGCCGAGAAGGCGAAGGCGGTGCCGAACTCGCCCATGAAGAAGAAGAGGAAGCGAAAGCCGGTGTACTCGACCATGTAGCCGGTGACGAGCTCGCTCTCGGCGACGGGCATGTCGAACGGCGTCTGCGTGAGCTCGGCCTGGGCCGCTACGAGGAACAACATGAAACCGATGAACTGGGTGAAGATGTACGGGTTGCCGATCCAGTCGATCCCGAAGATCGCCTGGTCCTGCTGGGCCACGACGATCTGGTTGAGGTTCATCGTGCCGGCCTGGATCACCACGCCGGTGACCGCGAGCAGTAGCGGGAGCTCGTAGGCGATGAGCTGGCCCGCAGCCCGCAGCGCGCCGAGGAGCGCGTACTTGTTGGCGCTCGCCCAGCCCGCCATGAGCACGCCGATGACCGAGAGGCTCGACACCGCCAACGCGTAGAACACGCCGACGTCGAGGTCCTTGACCACGAGGTCGGGACCCATGGGGATGACGAGGAACACCAGGAACGTCGAGACCAGGACGATCGCAGGCGCGCCGGCGAAGACCTTGCGGTCCGCGCCGTCGGGCATGAGATCTTCCTTCTGGACGAACTTCAGGCCGTCTCCCATCAGCTGGAACCAGCCGTGGAAGCCTCCGGGGTCCATCGGCCCCAGGCGGCTCTGCATGTGGCTCATCATCTTCAGCAGGAACACGTACCCGAGGATCAGCGCACCGAGCGGGATGATCAGGAGGATGACGAGCGTCTTGATCGCCAGGGTGGTCCCCCACCCGATCTCGAGCGCCAGCACGAGGTTGCTCACCGGTCGATGTCCCCGAGGATGAAGTAGAGCGAGGCCAGGATGGTCACGACGTCGGGAACGTACACACCCCGCAGCAGCCAGGGCAGGATCGAGACGTTGCTGAACGACGCCGACCGGATCTTGACCCGGAACGGGCCGGTCGCGCCCTTCGAGATGACGTAGTAGCCCATCTGCCCGAGCGGGTTCTCGACCTCGACCCACGACTCGCCCTCGGGCACCTTGATGATCCGGGGGACCTTGGCCATCACCGGACCGGCCGGCAGGCCGTCGAGCAGCTGGAGGACCATGCGCACCGACTCGCGGGTCTCCTGGAGGCGCACCCAGTACCGGGCGAAGGAGTCTCCGTCGGCGTGGGTCCAGACCTTGAAGTCCAGATCGGGGTAGGCCAGGTACGGGCGGCCGTCACGGCGCAGGTCCCAGTCCACGCCCGAGGCCCGCAGGTTGGAGCCCGACACGCCGTAGGCCGCGCCGATCTCGCCCGGGATCACCCCGATGCCCCGGGTGCGCGTGAGGAAGATCTCGTTTCCCGCGACGAGATCCTCGAACTGGTCGCAGGCGTCGAGGATCAGCTTCATGACCGACCGGGTCTCGGCGACCCAGCCCCACGGCAGGTCGTCCTTGAGCCCCCCGATGCGGTTGAAGTTGGGGTGGAAGCGACCACCGGTGACGGCCTCGATCAGGTTCAGCACGTGCTCCCGGTCGCGAAAGCCGTAGAACGCCGGCGTGAGCGCCCCGACCTGGAGGCCCATCTCCCCGAGGAACAGGACGAAGGTGGCGATGCGCGACAACTCGGTGAGGATCGTCCGGATGTACTGGGCGCGCGGCGGCGCCTCGATCCCCATGAGCTGCTCCGCCGCGTGCACGAAGGGCACCTCGTTGGCGAAGCTCGAGAGCCAGTCGATCCGGTTGATCAGCGTCGTGATCTGCGGGTAGGTACGGAACTCCGTCAGCTTCTCGTAGCCGCGGTGCATGTACCCGATGACCGGGTCGGCCGCGAGCACCCGCTCGCCGTCGAGCCGCACGACGAGCCGCAGCGTGCCGTGGGTGGCGGGGTGCTGCGGCCCGAGGTTGAGGATCATGTCGCCGGTATCGAGCTCGACGTTGATCTGCGCGTCGGCGAGGTGGCGCATCGCGTTGCGCCCGAGGTCGAAGTCCGGCGGGCCGGTCGGGGTCTCGATCGTGCTCACGCGCCGCCTCCCTCGCTCCCTGCGCCGACGGCCTCGTCGCCAGCCGCCTCGGGCATGGCCTCGACGTCGACCAGGCCGGGCCAGGGCTTCACGACTCGGGCGAGCAGCGGGAAGTCCTTGCGCAGCGGGTGCCCCTCGAAGCCGGCCGGGAGGTACAGCTGGCGCAGGCTCGGATGGCCGTCGAAGCGGACGCCGTACATCTCCCAGGTCTCGCGCTCGTGCCAGTCGGCGCCGGGGTACACCGGGACCCAGGAAGCCACGAGGGGCTGGGCCTCGTCGACGTCGACCTTGAACGTGACACCCCAGTGCCGGGTCGTGGACTCGACGTGCGCGAACACCTGGAACCGCCCGGCGGAGCCGGCCGCGCCGAACGTCATCTCCGACGGCTGCACCGGCGACGAGGTGTCACCACTTGCGTCGTCACCGCCCTCCTTGGGTGCGGGCGACCAGTCGATGCCGGCCACAAACGACAGGAAGTCGCACTCGAGCTCGTTGCGGCAGACCCCGGCCAGCGGTCCCCACTCGTCGTTGCGGACCCGCACCACCAGCTCACCCAGGGCGTCGGCGTGCTCGACCACTGCGCCGGGCAGCGCGCGCTCGAGGCGGGCGAGCAGCTCGACGTGCACCGGGTCGGGCTCCGGTGCGGGCTCGGGCGCAGCACCGGCGTCCACCGGTGCGTCGGTCGACTCGGGTGCGTCGTCAGGCAACGGGCACCGCCGGCACTTCGGGCTTGGCGGTGAGCGCAACCGGGGCGGTGTGCGGGTCGCCGATGACGATCGGCTCGCCCCGCCACCGCTTGGCCAGCTGGTCGTTGCCGATGCCCTCGTTCTGGATCTGCTCCTGGAGCATCACGATCGCCTGGAGGAGTGCCTCCGGACGCGGCGGACAGCCGGGGACGTAGATGTCGACCGGGATGATCTGGTCGACACCCTTGGTGACGGAGTACGAGTCCCAGTACGGCCCGCCGCAGTTGGCGCACGAACCCATCGAGATCACGTACTTCGGGTCGGGCATCTGCTCGTACAGCCGCTTGATCGCCGGGGCCATCTTGTCGGTGACCGTCCCCGAGATCACGACGAGGTCGGCCTGACGGGGGCTCGCCGGGAACGGGATGACACCGAGGCGCATCATGTCGTAGCGGGGGCTCGCGAGTGCCGCGCCCATCTCGATCGCGCAGCAGGCGAGTCCCCATTGGAACATCCACAGCGAGTACTTTCGGCTGTAGTTGAGCAACCAGGTGAGCGGCTTGGGCACGCGGCCCTTCTCGACTAGGCCCACCGGAGCACTCCCTTGCGCCATGCGTACACGAGACCGAAGGTCAAGATGCCGACGAACACGGTCATCTCGACGAGGCCGAACCAGCCGAAACTCTCGACGTTCACCGCCCACGGAAAGATGAACACGGCCTCGACGTCGAAGATGACGAACAGGATGGCGAACACGTAGTAGCGGACGTTGGACTGCCCGAAGGTCCCGGTCGGGTCGGACCCGGCCTCGTACGGGACGTACTTTTCGGCCTGGGGGCGGGTCGGCCGGATGAGCCTCCCCACGCCGAGCATGAACCCCACCATGCCGAAGGCGACGAGCACCAGCACGGCCACCGCCAGGTACTCCCGATAGAACTCCGTCACCCGCGAACGCCTCCGACGCGACCTGTTTCTGGGCCAGCGATTCGCAGTCTACGCAGGGGGCTTTCCCGCCGGACAAACCGTGTCGGGGCGGCTGCGCCCGGGTCCGGATGAGCAGAACCGAGGCGCCGACCTGCGACCATGGGCGTCATGTCGAAGGGGTTCTCCGGGCGCGTGGGCCGATCACCGCGTACCGCCTTCGTGCTGTCCGGAGGCGGGAACCAGGGCGTGAGCCAGGTGGGGATGCTGCGCGCCCTGCTCGAACGGGGCATCGTCCCCGACGTCGTGGTCGGGACCTCGGTCGGGGCGCTCAACGGGGCCGTGGTGGCCACCAACCCGGTGCTCGCCCAGGTCGAGCACCTCGAGCAGGTCTGGGTCGAGCTCACGGGTGAGCGGGTCTTCCCCGGCGGGACCCTCCGACGGGCCTGGAACCTCCTGCGCCGTGACGACCACCTCATCAGCAGCGAGGGCCTGGGCGAGATGATCGACGGGGCCCTCGTCGCCGAGCGCTTCGAGGAGCTCACGGTCCCGCTGCGGGTCGTGGCGGCCGACCTGCAGTCCGGAGCGGAACTGGTCTTCGCGACCGGCGACCTGCGACCGGCCCTGCTGGCCAGCGCCGCCCTGCCGGGCATCTTCCCGCCGGTGCGCCTCGGCGGCTCGGTCCTCGTCGACGGGGCGATCGTCAACCTCGTGCCCATATCCCACGCGCTGGCCGGGCCCGTCGACCGCATTTTCGTGCTCGACGTGTCGGAGCCCATGAGCGACCGGCCCATCCGCTCGCCCCTCGACGTGGTGATCCGGTCGGTGGCCATCTCGCGGGAACAGCGCTTCGAGCTCGAGCTGCAGTGGGTACCGCCCGAGGTGGAGCTCGTCGTCCTGCCCCCACCCGACGACGACCGCGACTTCTTCGACTTCTCGGGCGCCCGCGCGCTGATCGATCACGCCATGGTCCTCACCCACCGGGCCCTCGACGACCATGAGCTGCGCCCCGACCGCCAGCGGCTGCGCCGCTGGTGGAAGCGCATCTTCGACTAGGTCCGCGCCGGCGCCGATCGGTGCTCGACCGTATGGTCGGTGGCGATGAGGAGATCGTGCGCGAGGCCGAGGAAGAGACCGTGCTCCACGATCCCGGCCCGGGCCTGGAGCCGGGCCGCGAGGTCGTCCACGTCGCCGATCGGGCCGAACGCCACATCGAGGATCCAGTTGCCCTCGTCGGTGACGAACGGGCCCGTGCCGTCGGGACGCAGCACGACCTCCGCACCGAGGGACTGCAGGAACTCGCGCTCCACCGCCGCAGCGAACCGCAGCACCTCGACGGGGACATGACAGCGGGTGCCGAGACGCTCGGACGGCTTGGAGTCGTCGACCACGATCACCTCGCGTCGTGTGGCCTGGGCCACCACCTTCTCGCGCAACAGCGCGCCGCCGTACCCCTTGACCAGGTTCAGGGCCGGGTCGACCTCGTCGGCGCCGTCGATGGTGATGTCGATGACGGTACGGCTGTCGAAGGTGACGAGGGGAACCCCCACGGCGCGCGCCTCGGCGGCGCTCGCGTTGGAGGTCGGGATGGCCACGATGTCGCGCAGACGACCGTCGGCGAGCCGCTCCCCCAACGACCGGATGGCCCACACCGCTGTGGATCCGGTGCCCAGGCCGACGGTCATGCCCGGCTCGACCCACTCGACGGCGCGTTCCGCTGCGGCCCGCTTCTGCTCCCGCTTGGGGTCGTCGCCCACCGCCGAAGACTACGCCGGTGGCGTCGCCGCACGCGCCCACCGCGGCATCGGCTCCGGGAACGACGCTAGAAGAAGATCGCGTCCCGGGCGAAGTGGATGAACGTCCCCGGAGCGACACCGATGACGAGGGTCAACGCCGCCGCGGCCAGCAGCACGACCCCGGTCCAGCCGTCGACCCGCCGGGGCCGAGCGTATGCCGCCTCGAGCGCGCCCTCGTCCTCCGGTGCCGTGACGAGCGTGTACGCGATGCGCAGGTAGAAGCCGAAGGCGATCACGGCAGAGATCACACCGACCACGAGGAGGACGTAGTCGCGGGTCTCGCCCGCCTGGGCGACCGCGCCGAAGATCTCCAGCTTCCCGATGAAGCCGCTCGTCAGCGGGACGCCTGCCTGCGCCAGCACGAAGAAGATCAGCAGACCGCCGAGCACCGGTCGCCGCAGCGCCATACCCCGGTAGTCGTCGTAGGAGTGCGATGCGTCGTCGGGGCTCGGGGTGGCGATCATCACCACCGCGAACGCGCCGATCGCCATGAACGCGTACACGAGGAGGTACAGCAGAGCCGCCTCCCGACCGCGCGAGGTCGTGGCGTACACACCCATGAGGATGTACCCGGCGTGCGCAATCGACGAGTAGGCCAGGGTGCGCTTGATGTCGTTCTGGGCCAGCGCCACGATGGCCCCCACCAGCATCGACAGCGCCGCGAGCACCCACACGATCGGACGCCAGTCGTCGCGGTACTGCGGGAAGGCGGTCGTGACGATGCGCAGGATCGCGCCGAAGGCCGCAGCCTTGGTGGCCGTGGCCATGAAGGCGGTGACCGGCGTGGGCGCGCCCTGGTACACGTCGGGCGTCCACATGTGGAAGGGGACCGCGGCGACCTTGAATCCGAGGCCGACCAGCAGCAGGCCGAGCCCCACGAGGAGGGTGCTCTGCTCGAACAGCGTGTTCTGGGACAGGAACGTGGCGATGCCGGTGAGAGAGGTGGTGCCGGTAGCGCCGTACGTGAGCGCGATGCCGTACAGGAACACCGCCGACGAGAACGCTCCGAGGACGAAGTACTTGAGGCCGGCCTCCTGGGAGCGCAGGCGGCGCTTGTCGAAGGCTGCGAGCACGTAGAGGGGGATGGAGAGCACCTCGAGCGAGACGAAGACCACCACGAGGTCGTTGGCCGTCGTCATCATCAGCATTCCCGAGGCCGCCAGCAGCACGAGGGCGAAGTACTCGGGACCCTCGAAGTCGTTCCGCCGGACGTACGCGTACGAGAGCATCAACCCCGCTGCGGTCGCGGCGACCACGACGATGCCGAGGAAGACGGCAAACGGGTCGACGCGGACCATGTCGGCGAGGCTCGTGAGCGGCCCGTCGTCACGCGCCAGATGCCACTGGTGGACGAGGAGCCCGGCCGCCACCGCCACGCCGAGCAGCGAGACCCCGAAGCACACCGGCCCGACAGCCTCGTGGCGGCGCAGCAGGGCGCGCACCAGTACGACGCTCACACCGGCAGCCACGAGCGCCAGGATCGGCGCGATCGCCCACAGGTCGACCGAGGGCGTGGAGATGGGCGCCGTCGCCGCGATCACTTCTCACCACCCCCATGGGTCGATCCCTCGCCACCCGAGGCGGCCACCTTCGCTTCCCGGGCCAGTTCGGCGTCCACCTCGCGGCGGCGCTCTCGCCGGTCCGCGGAGTCCTCGGGA
The DNA here is from genome assembly GCA_046086425.1 of Actinomycetota bacterium. GTDB lineage: Bacteria > Actinomycetota > Acidimicrobiia > IMCC26256 > PALSA-555 > CAIUKV01. The sequence continues at coordinate 7,940 of JBJSXO010000281.1, forward strand.
CTCCGGTAGTCGGTCTTGCGCTCGAAGTTCACCACGGCCCGGTCGGCCGACGGCTCGATGCGGTCGAGTACCGGCTTCGGGTACAGGCCGAGGAACAGCGAGAGCGCGAGCAGCGGGACGACGACGATGATCTCGCGGACGTCGAGGTCCTTCATCGTCGCCACTGCGCCGGACGCCTTGCCTGCAAACGCCTTCTTGAACGGCCAGAGCATGTAGACGGCGGCGAAGATCACCCCGAACGTCGCGACCACGGCGTAGGGCCGGTCGTAGAGGAACGTGCCCGTGAGCGAGAGGAACTCGCCGATGAACCCGGAGAAGCCGGGAAGGCCGATACCGGCGAACATCGCCGCGATGAAGAGGCCGGTCAGCACGGGAACCGACTTCCACATGCCACCCATCTCACCGATCTCCCGGGTGTGGAGTCGCTCGTAGATCATCCCGACGAGCAGGAAGAGCGCGCCCGTGGTGAGTGGGTGGCTGACCATCGTGAACACGGCACCGTCGATCCCGATCACGGTGAGCGAGAAGAGCCCGAGGATCACGAAGCCCATGTGGGCGACCGACGAGTACGCGATGACCCGCTTGAGGTCGGTCTGCATCGCGGCGACGATCGCGCCGTAGAGGATGCCGATCACGGCGAGGACCAGGAGCACGGGCGCGAGGTCGACACTGGCCTGGGGGAACAGCTCGAAGGAGAACCGTACGAAGCCGTAGGCACCCATCTTGATGATCACTCCGGCCAGGACCACCGAGCCGGCCGTGGGTGCCTCGGTGTGGACGTCGGGCAGCCAGGTGTGGAAGGGGAACAGCGGCGCCTTGATCGCAAAGGCGGCCATGAACCCGATGAACAGCAGCACCTCGGCGGTGCCCGAGAGCCCGTTCCATTCGGCGAGCGCCCGGTAGTCGAACGTGAGCACACCGGTGTCGGCCTGGTGCAAGAACCCGAGGACGAGCGTGGAGGCGAGCAGGAACGCCGAGCCCAGTCCCGTGTAGATGAAGAACTTCGTCGCGGCGTACTTCCGGCGCGCCGACCCCCAGCCCAGGATGAGGAAGTACATCGGGACGAGCAGAAGCTCCCAGAACACGAAGAACGCGATCAGGTCGAGGGAGACGAAGATCCCCATGATCGCGGCCTCGAGCAGGAGGAACCACGCCACGTAGGCCTTGACCCGGTGGGTGATGTACTTCTCGGAGGCGAGGAGGCCCAGCGGGAACAGCAGCCCGGTGACCACCACCATGAAGAGGCTGATGCCGTCGACCCCGAGCGTGAGGCGGGCGCCGAGCCCCGGGATCCAGGGCTTGTCGTAGACGAACTGGAAGGCCGCGTCTCCGGCTCGGAAGTTCCAGAGCAGGTAGCCGCACAGTCCGGCGGTCGCGGCCGTGAACGCGTAGCCGAAGGCCTTGACGACCTCGGGCCGGCCGGCCGGGATCGCCAGAACCACGAGGGCGCCGAGCGCCGGGGTGACGATGATGGCGAGCAGCAGCGGGAAGTCCACGTGCTACCGCCCCGCCCACAGGAGGACGAACAGCACGATGGCCACGGTCCCGAGGAGGATGCCGAGCGCGTAGCGGCGCACGAAACCGTCCTGGACGCGTCCGACGGCCCGTGACGCCCACTGCACGAGCCACGCCGTGCCGTTGACGGCGCCGTCGACGATCTTGGTGTCGAAGACCCGGTCCAGCCAGGAACCCGACTTCTCGCCCGGGCCGCCGACGAACGCCGAGATGCCGTCGTCCCAGTAGTACGCACGACCCATGAGCGTGCTGACCGGACGAAGCCGGCGCACCACCGGGTCGTCGTCGGGGGTGCGCAGACCGCGCTTGTAGACGAGGACCGCAATCGCCAGACCCGTGAGCGCCATCAGCACCGAGAGCCCCTCGGCGGTGAGCTCCTCGGCGGTGCTGATCTCGGTCTCGTGCACCCCTCGGAAGACCGGCTCGAGGAACTGGTGCAGGAAGTCCAAGTGCCCGATCGGCAGGTTGAGGAGGCCGGCGAGCGCTGCGCACACCGACAGCACGACGATCGGGAGCAGCATGATCGCCGGACTCTCGTGCGGCAGGTGCCCGCGCAGACGGCTCGGCCGGGGCGGCTCGCCGAACTGGACCGTCGGCGTGTCGGCGAACGGGTCGTCGTCCGCGTCGCCGCCGGCGTGCCCGTGGGCGTCGCCCTCGTCGGAGCCACCCGACACCACCGGGACGGCCTCCACGGCAGGCGCGGCGTCGTAGCGCGCGTTGCCGTAGAAGGTGAGGAAGATGAGCCGGGTCATGTAGACCGCGGTGACCAGGGCAGCGATCGTGCCCACGATCCAGACCCCGTAGTCGCCGTGCCCGTAGGCCTCGACCAGGATCTCGTCCTTGGCCCAGAAGCCGGAGAACGGCGGGATGCCGGCGATCGACAGCCACGCGATCACCATCGCGAACGCGGTGACCGGGAGGAACTTGCGGTAGCGACCCATGATCCGCATGTCCTGGTTGTCGCCGTTGCCGTGGATCACCGAGCCCGCACCGAGGAACAGGCAGCCCTTGTAGAAGGCGTGGCACAGGACCATGAACACCGCGGCCGTGTAGCCACCGATACCCACGGCCAGGAACATGTAGCCGAGCTGGCTGATGGTCGAGTAGGCCAGAGCCCGCTTGATGTCGGGCTGCATCACCGCCACGGTGCCTGCGAGCAGCGCGGTGATCGCGCCGACCCACATCACGACCGTCGACGCGTCGGCGCTGGCCTCGAGGAACGGGAACGCCCGACACATGAGGAACACGCCCGCAGTGACCATGGTCGCCGCATGGATCAGCGCCGACACCGGGGTCGGACCCTCCATCGCGTCGGTCAGCCATACATGCAGAGGGATCTGCGCGCTCTTGCCCATTGCGCCCACCATGAGGAGCAGGGCGATCGCGGTGCAGGTGCCCGTTCCGATGAGCTTGGCGGCCGGGCTCATCGCCGTGTACTCGAGCGAGCCGTACGTCGCGATGATCAGGAACATCGCGAGTAGGAAGCCGACGTCACCCACGCGGTTGGTGACGAACGCCTTCTTTCCCGCGACCGCAGCGTCGTTGCGCTGGTACCAGAACGAGATCAACAGGTACGAGCACAGACCGACGCCCTCCCAACCGAGGAAGGTGAGCAGGAGGTTGTCGGCGACGACGAGCACCAGCATCGACGCAGCGAAGAGGTTGAGGTAGGCGAAGAACCGCGAGAACAGCGGGTCTCCGTGCATGTAGCCGATGGAGTACAGGTGGATGAGGGTGCCCACCCCGGTGACCAGGAGCAGCCAGGTGATCGACAGCGGATCGGCCTGGGTGCCTACGTGCACCGAGAAGGTGCCCGCCGGGATCCAGGTGAAGATCTGGTTGACCTGGAGCCGAGCCTCGCTCGGGAGGTCGAGCAGCGCGGCGAGGGCGCCCAGGGACGCGAGGAACGCCAAGGCCATGAGCCCGGTCGCGATCCAGCCGGCGGCGGGCTCACCGATGCGGCGCCCGAAGATCAGGAGCAGCGTCGCCCCGAAGAGCGGCAGCAGCGGGATGATCCCGACGTAGTCGAGGAGGTCGCGGGCGTTCACGGGTGGGCTCCGGTCGGCGAGGTCGTCATGGGATCAGCCCTTCAGGGCCTGGAGGTCGTCGGCGGTCGCGTGGCGCCGGCGGCGGAAGATGGCGACGATGATCGCCAGGCCGACGGCGACCTCGGCGGCCGCCACCACCAGCACGAAGAACACGATCACCTGGCCGGTGATGTCGTCGAGGGCGCGGGCGAACGCCACGAACGACAGGTTCACCGCGTTGAGCATGAGCTCGACGCACATGAACATGACGAGCACGTTCCGACGGGTCAGTACGCCGACCGCGCCGATCGTGAAGAGCATCGCGGCGAGCACGAGGTAGTAGGTGCTGGTGATCTCGACCGCGGCGAGGGTCATGCGCTCGCCCCCTCGGTGACGTCGTCGACCTCGTCGAGGGGCTGCTCCCGCTGGCCGCTGCGTCGGGCCAGCACCACGGCACCGACGACCGCGATCACGAGCAGCACTGCGGTGATCTCGAAGGCCCACAGGAAGTCGGTGAACAGCACCCGCGCAACCCGCTCGACGTTGCCGCCGAACCCGCCCCCCTCGATCGGCACGCCGCTCGCGGTCTTCTGGCCGGTGGCCCACTCGTGCCCGGCCAGGAAGAGCAGCTCGGCCAACAGGATCACACCGAGGGCGATCGCCGCCGGCCGTTGGTACGGGATGCGGTCCTGCAGGGACTCCTCGCGGTCGACCCCGAGGAGCATGATCACGAACAGGAACAAGACGACGATTGCGCTGGCGTAGACGATCACCTGCACTGCGGCGACCAGCTCGGCGTCCTGGAGCAGGAACAGCACGGCCACGCTGATCAGGGTCATGACCAGGAAGAGCGCAGCGTGGACCGGGTTACGCGCGACGACCACCCCGAGCGCGCCGATCAGCGCCGCGGCGGCAGTGACGAAGAAGAGGAACGCGATCAATGTGCGTGCCCGTGGTGGTCGGCCGGGTCGGGCTCGGGCGCGAGCGGTCCCGGCGCGGTCTGCCCGAGCTCGGGCTCCCGAACGCCGAAACCGAGCTCGCCGGACCAGCTCGGGCGCCCCTCGAACGCGGCCTGGCCGGCGGGAGCCGTCGCCCGCATCCACGCGCTCGTCGCGTCGTCCTCACCCCCGAGCCAGAGCTCCCACGGCTGCCGGCGGGCCCGGCCCGCGTCGTCCACCAGGAGCTCGTCCTTGGTGTAGATCGCGTCGGCACGGTTCGTGAACGAGAACTCGAACAGCTTCGTCTCGGTGATCGCCTCGGTCGGGCAGGCCTCGACGCAGAGATCGCAGTGGATGCACCGCAGGTAGTTGATCTCGTAGACGAAGCCGTAGCGCTCACCCGGAGAGACCGGCGCGTCCACGGGGTTGTCGGCGCCGCGTACGTAGATGCAGCGCGCCGGGCACACGCCCGCGCAGAGCTCGCATCCGATGCACTTCTCCATACCGTCCTCGTAGCGGTTGAGGACGTGCCGGCCGTGGAAACGCGCCGGCTTGGGGCGCTTCTCCTTCGGGTAGTTCGTGGTGACGACCTTGCCGACCTGGCTGATCGTGATGCGGAACCCGCTGAACCTACCCACTGGCCCTCACCTCACCGAACGTCGCGTCCATGTCAGCGAATCTCCTCCACCGGTTCCCCACGCCGGGGGATGCACGCCCACAGGACCGCAAGGACGATGCCGGCACCCACGATGGCCGCCGGCACGGTGACCCAGCGGTTCCAGCCCTGGTCGGCACCCACGACCACCACGGCCGAGATCATCGCCCACAGGAAGGCCAGCTCGATGAGGTACTTCCATCCCAGCGACATCAACTGGTCGTAGCGCAGACGCGGCAGGGTGGCCCGCACCCAGACCGTCGCGTAGAGCAGGACGAGCACCTTGACGGTGAACCAGACCACGGGCATCACCCAGACGTTGACCCAGCTGTCGGCAGCGAGGAACCCGAGGGCCGGGCCCGACGGCCCGCCGAGGAAGAGCGTCACCGCGATGGCGCTCATGGTGATGACGTTCATGAACTCCGCGAGGAAGAAGATCGCGAACCGGATTCCCGTGTACTCGGTGTGGAAGCCGCCCACGAGCTCCTGCTCCGCCTCGACGAGGTCGAACGGCGGGTGGTTGGTCTCGGCGATGGCCGAGATGCAGAAGATGACGAACGCGCCGATGGCCGGCAGCCAGTACCACTGGGAGAACACGGACCCGATCCCGGTCCAGGTCTGCTGGTCGACGATCGTCCGCGTGGACAACGACCCGGTGTGCACGAGGACGCCGACGATGGCGAGGCCGAGCGCGGCCTCGTAGCTGAGCAGCTGGGCCGAGGCTCGCACCGAGCCGAGCAGCGGGTACTTCGAGCCCGACGCCCACCCGGCGAGCATCACGCCGTAGAGCCCGATGCCCGACATCATCAGCAGCCACAGCACCCCGATGCCCGGGTCGGCGAGCTGGAGGTAGGTCTGGCGGCCCGCCACCGTGACGAGTCCGCCGATCGGGACGATGGCAAAGGCCATGAACGCCGGGATGATCGCCAGGTACGGGGCGAGCCGGAACACCGGCGGATCGGCGCTGGTGGGCGACGACTGCTCCTTGAAGAACAGCTTGATGCCGTCGGCGAGGGTCTGGAACGCGCCGAACGGCCCCGCCCGCTGCGGACCGATGCGGTTCTGCATGTCGGCGATGACCTTGCGCATGAACCACACGTAGAACATCACCGCGACGAGCAAGATCGCGAACACGACGATCGTCTTCACGATCACGATCAGCACGACGGTGGTGTCGATCCCGTCGCTGAACAGCGGGTCGGCACCGAGCACCGGGAAGCCGCTCACCGCAGCGTCTCCACGCGCAGGTCGGTGACCGGCTCGGCCGGGTCGACCAGGTCGCCGAGGCCAGGGCCACCCCGATTGGCGGGCAGGAACGCGATGCCACGCGGCGTGCCCGCATCGGCCTGGAGCGCGACTTCCGCCGAGCCCTTGGCCGAGGTGACGCGGACCGTGACCCCGTCGGCCACACCGATGCGGTCGCGGTCGGTGGGGTTCACGAGCAGTACGGCGTCGAGCGGCGCGAGCTGGGCCAGCGACGGCGACTCGAGCACCGCGCGGTCAGAGCCGTAGAGCGTGCGGGCGGCCACGAGGCGCAACGCGTAGGCGTCGATCGGCACGAACGGCGCCGGCTCGGCCGGGCCCGCCCAGGTGTGCAGTGGGACCGGTGGTGCCGGCGGACCCGCCGCCTCGCCGGGCTCGGCGTCGGGCAGGGGCTCGGCGTCGGCACCGGCGGGAATGGGCTCCCACGAGACCCCGGCTCCGAGCGGCGCAGGACCCCACGCGATCTCGTGTCCGTGATCCACCAGCGGGAGCACCACCCCGTCGCGAGCCCGACGGACCAGCGCAGCGTCGACCCCTGCGAACGCAGGCGCGACGCGGGCGATCTCGTCTTGCACCTCGGCGGTGAGCTCGAGGTCGAAGTCGACGCCGAACCGCTGGGCGAGCTCTCCCGCGACCCGCCACGACTCCATCGCGGTGCCGCCGGGCGTGACCTTGCGGGCCAGGCGCTGGACCCGCCCCTCGAGGTTCGTGCTCGTGCCGTCCTGCTCACCCCAGACGGTGACGGGCAGCACCACGGTCGCCTCCGAACCGGCGTCCGCGGCGAACGCCCCGACCACCACGACGTGCTCGGCGGTGCGCAGCGCCCGCTCGGCGAGGGCGCGGTCGGGGAAGTCGGCGAGCGGGTCGGCGCCGAGGAGCACCAGCGTCCGGATCCGCCCGGCCGCGGCGGCGGCGAGCATGCCCGCGGTGTCGAGCCCGCGGGACGTCGGAACCCGACCCCAATGGGCCGAGACGTGCGCAGCACCGGACTCCAGGGTTACGCGGCCCGGCAGGAAGCCCGGGGCGAGCCCGAGGTCGAGCGCGCCATGGACGTTGCCGCGGTGCAACGCCGAGAGGAAGCGCACCGTCGGCACCGTCGCCAGCTCGGCCGCGGCATGGACGGTGGCGTCAACCGGTTCGGCGACCGACGGCCGGCCCAGGATCACCACGACGGGCCCGTCGCGGCCGGCAACCTGCGCACGCAGCGCGTCGGCCGGCGAGTCGGAGGCCCGGCCCGCCAGCGCTGCGGCGACCTGCGCGGCTGCCGGGCCCGCTTCCCCGGGTAGGTGGCGCACGACCACCGACGCCGCGGCGGTGAGCCCGTTGTCGCGCGGCGCGAGATCGACGAGGGGCACGCCCCGGTCGAGCACGGCCTGGCGTACGCGCAGGTACAGGACCGGCAGCGTCTCCTTCAGGTCGGGCGCGACGACCACGATCGCCGCGGCAGCATCGAGGTTGTCGATCGTGGCGCGGCTCAGCCCGAGCACCACGTCGGCCGGAAGGCCGTCACCGAGCTGGGCGTAGACGTTGTCGGTTGCGAGCACGCCCTTGGCGAAGCGGGCCCACGCGTAGGCGTCCTCGTTGGTCCCCCGCGCGCCGCCGATCACCCCGACGGCATCGGGACCCCCGACGTCGAGCGCACTGCGCAACGCCGCGGCCGCCGCGTCGAGGGCCTCGGGCCAGGACGCGGCGCTGAGGACACCGCTGCGCGCCACCATCGGCGTGGTCACCCGGGCCTCGCTGTGGACCCATTCGTACCCGTACCGACCGCGGTCGCACAGCCAGCCCTGGTTCACCGGGTCGAGGTCGACGCCGAGCAGGCGGACCAGACGGTTGGAGGTGGACTCCAGCGCACCACGGCAGCCCACTGCGCACTGCTGGCACGAGGTCTCGACGCTGTCGAGGTCCCACGGGCGGGCTCGGAACCGGTACGGGGTCGCGGTGAGCGCGCCGACCGGGCAGATCTGCACGGTGTTGCCGGCGAAGTAGGAGGAGAACGGCTGGTCGGGGAAGGTAATGACCTCGGTGCCGGACCCGCGGCCGCCGAACTGGATCAGCGCGTCACCGGCGACCTCCGCCGCGAAGCGCGTGCAACGCCCGCACTGGATGCAGCGCTCACGGTCGAGCAGGACCGTCTCACTGATCGGGATCGGCTTCTCGAAGTGTCGCTTCTCCTCGACGAAGCGCGACTCCCCCGGGCCGAACGCCAGCGTCTGGTCCTGCAGCGGGCACTCGCCGCCGCGGTCGCAGACCGGGCAGTCGAGCGGGTGGTTCACGAGCAGGAACTCGAGTACGCCGTCCTGGGCGGCCTTCACCCCCGGGCTCTGGGTGTGCACGACCATCCCGTCGGTGACGGGGGTGGCGCAGGAGATCTGCAGGCCCCGCATGCCCTCGACCTCCACGAGACACATCCGGCACATGCCCACCGGCTTCATGCGCTCATGCCAGCAAAACCGCGGGATGTAGGTGCCGTGCTCCTGCGCGACCTTGATGAGGAGCTCGCCCCGGGGGACCTGCACCTCCTTGCCGTCGATGGTGACCGTGACCACGTCCGGGCCGGACGCCACCGGGATGACGTACCGCTGGTCCGACGGCCACTGGCTCATCGGGACTTCGCTCACGCTCACGAGACGCTCACGATCTCGAGACTGGCGCGCCGCGCCGCGTCGCGTTCGAGCCGCTCGACGATCTCGTCACGGAACCACCGGTCGAGACTGACGACGTGGCTCATGGTGCTCGGCCCGAGCGCGCAGATCGTGGTCTGCGCGAACGGGGCGTTGAGACCGGGGACGATGTTGCTGCCGAACGAGAGCAGGAGGTCGAGGTCCTCGGGCCGGCCCTGGCCGTTGACCATCCGGTAGAGCACCTTCTCGATCCACGACGATCCCTCGCGACACGGCGTGCACTTCCCGCACGACTCGTGGGCGTAGAACTTCGCGAGGCGCCACGACACGAGCAACGGGTCGGTGGTCTCGTCGAACACGGTGATCGATCCGGAGCCGAGCATCGTGCGCAGCTCGGACCCGGCGTAGTCCATGTCGATCGGCGAGTCGAGGTGCTCGGGAAGCAACCACGGTGACGAGGCGCCACCGGGGATGAAGAACTTCATCGTCTTTCCTCCGCGCACCCCGCCGGCGAGGCCCTCGATGAGGTCGCGGAACGTCAGTCCCAGCTCGATCTCGTAGTTGCCAGGCCGCTCGACGTGGCCCGACACCGAGAAGATGCGGGTTCCCGTGGACTTGTTGACCCCCATTCCCGCGTACCACTCGCCACCGTTGTCGATGATGTGCGGGATGGTGGAGATGGTCTCGATGTTGTTGACCACCGTCGGCGCCGCGTAGAGGCCCTGCGCCGCGGGGAACGGAGGCTTGATGCGCGGCATGGCGCGCTCGCCCTCGAGGCTCGAGAGCAGTCCGGTCTCGTCGCCCGCGATGTAGCAGCCGGCGCCGCGATGGAGAACCAACTCGAGGTTGAAGCCCGAGCCCCGGATGTTGGTGCCGAGGAAGCCGTGCTCGTACGCGTCGTCGATCGCGGCCTGGAGCCGCTCTCCACCGAGGCCGAACTCGCCCCGCAGGTAGATGAACGCGTGGTTGGCCTGGATCGCGAAGGCCGTGAGGATCGCGCCCTCCACCAGTTGGTGGGGATCGCGCTCGACGAGCATGTGGTCCTTGAACGTGGCCGGCTCGCCCTCGTCGCCGTTGACGCAGAGGTACCGCGGGAACACGTCCTTGGGGAGGAACGACCATTTTTGGCCGGTGCCGAACCCGGCGCCCCCCTTGCCCCGCAGGCCCGACTTCTGGACCTCGGTGACGACGGCCTCGGGACCCATGGCGAAGGCCTTCTCGAGGCGCGAGTACGCGTTGTTGTACGTACGGGCGCTCTGGTAGAGCCACGAGTCCTCGGGTCGCTCGCGCAGGAACCTCGTGACCATGGGCGTCTCGACGGCCATCAGTCGTCCCCTCCCGGGAGCGTGCCGGAGATCGTGCGGGCCCGAAGCTCACCGCTGCGGTAGCGCTCGATCAACGCAACTGCGGTCTCGCCGGTGAGCGGACCGTGGAACTCGTAGTTGACCTGGAGCACCGGGGCGAGGTCGCACGCAGCGAGGCACTCGACCTCCTCCACGAAAACGTCCTCGCTGGTTGCGTACTCGCGCCGCAGGTGCTCGTAGAGCTCCGGCCCGCCGTTGACCAGGCAGGCGATGTTGGTGCAGACCGACACCACCAGCCGGCCGACCGGCGCGGTCTTGAACATCGTGTAGAAGGAGCAGGTCCCGAGCACCAGCGCGGGCGTGAGACCGAGGAACTCGGCGACGTCCTCGATGCCCTGCGGCGTGACCCAACCGTCGCGCTCTTGGACCATGTGCAGCAATGGCAGGGTGGCCGAGCGGGACTGAGGGTAGCGACCCGCGATCTGCTCCGCCTGCCGGCGCTCCGAGGTGGAGAAGGCCACTAGCGGTCCACCTCCCCCATCACCGGGTCGACGCTCGAGATGATGGCCACTGCGTCGGCCACCATGCTCCCCGGGACCATCGCCTCCACCGACTGCAGGTTGTAGAAGGACGGCCCGCGCATGTGCAGCCGCGCCGGCTTCGCGGTGCCGTCGGAGACCAGGTAGCACCCGATCTCGCCCCGGGGTGACTCCACCGCCACGTAGGTCTCGCCCGCCGGCACCTTGAAGCCCTCCGTGAAGAGCTTGAAGTGGTGGATCAGCGCCTCCATCGACTCGTCGATCCGGGCGCGCGGCGGAGGGGTGATCTTGCGGTCCTGCACCCGGTAGTCACCGCCGGGCATGCGCTCCACGCACTGGCGCACGATCTTCACCGACTCCAGGATCTCGTAGAGCCGGATGAGGAATCGGTCGTAGCAGTCGCCGTTGTCGGTGTAGACCACGTCGAAGTCGACCTGGTCGTACGCCAGGTACGGCTGGGCCTTGCGCAGGTCCCAGGGGAAGCCGGTCGAGCGCAGGATCGGCCCGGTGGCGCCGAGCGCGAGCGCCTGGTCGGTCGTGATGACGCCGACGCCCTGGGTGCGCTCCTGCCAGATCGGGTTGTCGCAGAGCAGCGTCTCGTACTCGCCGACACCGGCGACGACGTTGTCGCAGACCTCGAGGGTCGCTTCCTCCCAGCCGTCGGGGAGGTCGGCCGCCAGACCCCCGACGCGGATGAAGTTGTGGTTCATCCGCAGGCCGGTGATCATCTCGAGGAGCCGCAGCACCTGCTCACGCTCGCGCCAGCCGTAGATCATCATCGACAACGCGCCGATGTCCATGCCGTTGGTGGCCTGGTAAAGCAGGTGCGACGCCATGCGCTGGATCTCGACGAGCATCATCCGCATCCACACCGCCCGCTCGGGCACCTCGGTGTCGAGCAGGTTCTCCACGGCAAGCGCGTAGACGAGCTCGTTGGAGAGGCAGGCGAGGTAGTCCATGCGGGTGACGTTGGTGCCGCCCTGCACGTAGGTGAGCTGCTCGCCGGTCTTCTCCATCCCCGTGTGGAGGTAGCCGATGACCGGCTTGGCCTGGAGCACCGTCTCGCCGTCGAGCTCCATCATGATCCGCAGCACACCGTGGGTGGACGGGTGCTGGGGGCCCATGTTGATGATCGTGGTCTCGTCGTCCTCGGGCCAGATCCCCCCGGTCATGACGACTTCCCGCGTGCGCGGACGCAGTTCCTGGGCGCCTTCGTCGGTCTGTCGCGCGAGCCGCGCCTCGTGTGCTGCGGACTCGCTGGGTGCGTGCGTGCTCATCGCGGTGCGGGGTCTCCCTTGAAGGTGACGGGGATACGGGACGGGTGGTCGTCCTTGCGCAGCGGGAAGCCATCCCAGTCGTCGGGCAGGAGGATGTGCGTGAGGTCGGGGTGGCCGGCGAACCCCACACCGAACATCTCGTGGGCCTCGCGCTCGGGGAAGCTGACCCCCGGAAACTCTGCGACGATGCTCGGCACGGTCGGGTCGGCCTCGGGAACCTCGCAGATCAAACGGATCCGCGTGTTGTGCGGGTGCGACAGCAGGTTCGCCACCACCTCGAACCGTTCGGGTGCGACACCCGGGACCACGACCCGCTCGACGTCGGCCGAATGGTCGACTGCGGTGACGTCGGAGCACTGGGTGAACCGCCACTCGGCGCGCAAGAAGGCGACGACCTCGAGCCACGATGCACGATCGACGTAGACGACCGGCTGTCCGTGGGACACCACCGCAACCGATCCCGGGAACCGGTCGACGATCGCAGCCGCCACCGGGTCCGCGATGGGGACCACTGGGGTCGCGTCGCCCGCGTCGGGATCGGGCTGCCGGTCGTCGTCGGGCATCGATCAGGCCTTCGCGCCGATGACCCGCACCGGCGACGGCGTGCCGTCCACCTGCTCCACGTGCACCGCCGCCCCGCCACCCTGTGCGTGCCGGCGCTTCATGATCTCGCCGGTGCGCACGAGGTCGTGGAGGGCGAGGATCCCGTGCAGCAGGGTCTCGGGACCGGGCGGACAGCCCGGGACGTACACGTCGACCGGGACGACCTGGTCGACGCCCTGGACGATCGCGTAGTTGTTGAACATGCCGCCCGAGCTCGCGCACACGCCCATCGAGATGACCCACTTCGGCTCGACCATCTGGTCGTAGACCTGGCGGAGCACCGGAGCCATCTTCTGGCTGACGCGCCCGGCGACGATCATCAGATCGGCCTGGCGGGGGCTGGCTCGGAAGACCTCCATGCCAAAGCGCGCCTGGTCGTAGTGCGCAGCGCCCGTGGCCATCATCTCGATCGCGCAGCACGCCAGGCCGAAGGTCGCCGGCCACATCGAGTTGCGCCGCGCCCACTTCACGAGGTCTTCGAGCCGACCGGTGAGGAAGTTGTGCGGGACGGCCTCGAGACCCATCAGGCGGCCTTCTCGGCCGCGTCGACCGGGTCGGCCGCGTTGCGCGGGTCGAGGCCGTCGCGTCCCGGCATGCCGGCGGCGCGCAGCACCCGGCTCCCGACGCGCTCGGCGACCTCGCGCACGGGGCCCCACTCCACCGCCCCGGTGGACAGCAGGTACCCGAACGGGACGAGCGCGACCAGCAAGAAGACGCCCATCGCCACGAGCCCGTAGGCCGCGAGCTCCTTGAGCACCACGGTGAACGGGTAGAGGAAGATGATCTCGACGTCGAGCACGATGAAGGCCATCGCCACGACGTAGAACTTGACCGGGAAGCGCTCGGCCGGCTCCACCTCGGGCACGATCCCGCACTCGTAGGGGGTCTCCTTCGCCGCCGTGGGGCGGCGCGGGCCGAGGAGCTGGGAGGCGACGAAGCTCAGTGCCGCGAAGAGGAACACCAGGGCGAGCAGGGACAGGAGCGGCAGGTACTGCTGAAGGGCCACGGGCCGCAGGCTATCCGAGAGGCCGTCGGTTGCCGCAATGCGTGGCGCCACCCGTCCGGCTCCCCGACGGACGCTCGGCGCAGTCGTCGGGTCGCTCGGCGCGGATACCCTGACCGGGGTCCGGGGGCGGCCGCTGACGGTCCCACACCCGTGACGTGATCGACGCAGCGACGCCAAGACGCCGAGGCGAGGAACTGGAGCGGTTGTGCAGGTGAACACCCCGGCCGACGAACGCGCCACCCGCACCCCGTCGGCGACGACGTGGGCGGCCGCCGGGGCGTCGGGGCCCGCCACGACGGGAGGGTCCGGCGGCGCCGCCGCACCCCGGGCATCCCGGTCGAAGCGCTGGGTCACCGCCGGCGTGCTCGCCGTGGTCGTGGTCCTGCTGGTCCCGGTCGGCGTGAACTACGTCGACGACCTGAGGGCGCCGGGCACCGACACGGTGGCGGCCCGCACCGTCGGGTGGATGCGCGAGCACGGCTTCGGCCCGACGGTGAACTCGGTCGAGCGCTGGTGGTACACCAACAACGCCCCGCCCAAGGGCGGGACGCCCGAGGGCGGCCTCCCGACCTCCGCCGCCCCGACGGCCGCCGCGGTCGGCCGTCTCCCCACCGACCTGGCCCTGCTCGTCGGATCGGTGAAGGAGACCCAGGTTCCCCGCACCACGCCACCCGTCGCGATGACGCCCTTCGTCGACACGCCCCTGCCCGGGGAGGGGACATGGGAGGCCACAGGCCGCACCGTGCTCGGCACGCCTGCGCTCTACACCGCGTTCATGAGGCCCGACCCGATCCACACCTCGCTGGTCGCCGGCTTCATGTGGATGGACCCCAAGCTGCTGCGGACCGTGCACGTCCCCGGGCTCAGGGAGCCGGCCGGCGCCCCCCAGAAGTACGGCGCACAGATCCCCGACGAGCTGCGCCCGGCCGCGGTGGCCGCCTACAACTCGGCGTTCCGGCTCGACGACGCCCGCGGCGGATTCTGGGACGAGGGCACCGAGGTCCGTCCCCTGGTGAACGGGCAGGCGTCACTGGTGGTCGACAAGGACGGCCGCGCCGACGTCGTGGCCTGGGGCCGCGACCGCAGCCTCGACGCCAACGTCGCCCAGGTCCGCCAGAACCTGGCGCTGGTGGTCGACAACGGCCAGTCGGCCGCCGGGCTCGACTCCGAGGCGACCACCAAGTGGGGGGCCACGGTGGGCAACCAGGTCCTCGTGTGGCGATCGGGTATCGGCGTCGACCGCAACGGCGGCCTGATCTACGTCGCCGGTCCCGGGCTCTCGGTCAACCAACTCGCCGAGCTGTTCCTCCGGGCCGGGGCGGTCCGGGCCATGGAGCTCGACATCAACTCGGACTGGACCACGGCCTACGTCTTCGAGCAGACCGATCCCGACAACGCCGCCGCCATCACCGGCAACAAGCTGCTGCCGGAGATGAAGCGCGGGGGCGAGCGCTACCTCGTGCCCGGTGAGCGCGACTTCTTCACCGTGGTCGCCCGCTACTGACGCGCGCGCGAGCCGTCGGCGACGAGGAACCCGCCGTAGATCACCGCGATCCCGATCGCCAGGGTGAGGGAGAACGCGGTGTCGTGACCGACGAGGCCCTGCACCAGCCCCCCGCTCGACAGCACGAGCGTCCCCCCGGCGACGAGAGCGTTGGCGAGGGCCAGGCGGGTCCGGCCCGGGGAGTCGTCGGCGCCGAGCAGCCGCGCCAGTGACCAGAGCGCGCCGGCGACGATGACGACGGCGCCTCCTCCGCTGGCCACCGCCGCCAGCACCCGGGGCAGGACCTGGGTGAAGGCGTCCCGGCCGACCGGGATCTCCCGGCCCGCGATCGGGACGAGCGTGGCGAGGAGCACGGCCCCGAGGGCGAGGCCGGAGAAGAAGAGCAGCCCGCCGCGCACCCGGCGTCCGACGGCACCGCCGAGCAAGAGGAAGACCGTGCCGAGCGCCAGCCAGGGCACGCTCAGGATCGCGCCGCACAGGTAGAAGACCTTGTACGTCCCGGGGTCCCAGCCGGTCGACACCCCGAGGGCCAGAGCCGCTGACGCGGCGGCGAACAGGATCAGCGCCACGGTCCAGGCCCACTGGTGCGGTCCGCGCCCGGCGGCGGCCCGCTGGAAGGTCGCCACGGCGAACAGGCAGGCCAGCACCGTGGCGGCGGCCGCGAGGGCGAACTCCATCGAGGCCGGAGCGTAGCGAGCCGGGAACGGCGTTCCGCGGGCGAAGTACCCTGAGTCCGTGAGCAGTGCCACCGCCGACACGCCGTTGGGCGGGACCGGTTCGGAGCCCGGGCGGGCGGGGCTGGGCGGCTACCCGGTCAACCTCCTGGTCCAGGGCCGGCGCTGCGTGGTCGTCGGCGCGGGGCGGATCGCAGCCCGCAAGATCGACGCGCTGGTCGAGGCGGGCGCCGATGTGCACGTGATCGCGCCCGATGCGGTCGAGGAGATCCGGACCGCGCACGAGGACGGGCGCCTCACCTGGCACGCCCGGGGCTTCGCGGCCTCCGACCTCGACGACGCCTGGCTCGCCACCACCGCTACCTCCGACCCCGACGTCAACCGGGCCGTGTTCGTCGCCGGCGAGGCCCGGCGGGTCTTCGTGAACTCCGCCGACGACCCCCAGAACTGCTCGTTCACACTGATGTCGCTGGTCCGCCAGGGCGACCTCGTCGTCACCGTGGGCACCGGCGGTCGCAGTCCGGCGCTGGCCACCTTCCTCCGCAACCACGTGCGGGACGAGATGGGCCCCGAGTACTCGGTGCTCCTCGACGTGCTCTCGGAGGCGCGCGAGACGATGCGCGCCGGCGGGCGGTCGTCGGAGGACGCCGATTGGCAGGCCGCCATCGATTCCGGCATGCTCGATCTGATCCGCCGCGGCCGGGTGGCCGAGGCGAAGGAGCTCCTCCAGACGTGTCTCTCGTCGTCGTCGGACTGAACCACCGGAACGCCCCGGTCGACCTCTTGGAACGGATGTCCGTTCCGGGACGCCTGCTGCCCAAGGCGCTGCAGGCCTTGGTGTCCCGTGAGCACCTCGCCGAGGCCGTGCTGCTCTCCACTTGCAACCGCACCGAGGTGTACGTGCGGGCCACGCTGTTCCACCCCGGCGTCGACGACGTCCGTCACTTCCTCGCCGAGACCGCCGGCCTCGACCCCGACGAGCTCGCCGAGTTGCTCTACACGTTCCACGACGACGCTGCGGTCATGCACCTGTTCGCGGTCTCGGCCGGGCTCGACTCGATGATCATCGGCGAGCACGAGATCCTCGGACAGGTCCGCGAGGCCTGGCGGGTGGCGGAGACCGAGGGCACCGCCGGGTCGCTGCTGTCGCGCACGTTCCGACAGGCGGTCGAGGTCGGCAAGCGCGCCCGGACGGAGACGGGCATCGGTCGGCACGCCGTGTCGGTGTCATCGGCCGCCGTCACCCTGGCCGGCGA
>JBJSXO010000282.1:0-6436 GCA_046086425.1 Actinomycetota bacterium
GTCGAAGTCGCCGGCCGATGGCGCGGACGTGGGCTGCTGGGGGCCGGTCATCGGCGACATCCTACGAATCCGGGCACGAATTGAAGCCGCGCGACCACCACCGGTACGGTCGCAGCGGTCAACGGGACCCCCCTCACACCAAGGAGCACAGATGAGCCTGCATGGCACCAAGACCCATGAGAACCTCAAGGAGGCCTTCGCCGGCGAGAGCCAGGCCAACCGCCGGTACCTGTACTTCGCGCAGAAGGCGGACGTCGAGGGCTACCCCGACATCGCCGCGCTGTTCCGGTCGGTGGCCGAGGGTGAGACCGGCCACGCGTTCGGCCACTTCGACTTCCTCGCCGAGGTGGGCGACCCCGCCACCGGCGAGCCGGTCGGCCCGACCACCGACAACCTCAAGGCGTCGATCGCCGGCGAGACCTACGAGTACACCGAGATGTACCCGGGCTTCGCGAAGACCGCCCGTGAGGAGGGCTTCGAGGAGGTCGCGGAGTGGCTCGAGACCCTCGCCCGCGCCGAGAAGAGCCACGCCGGCCGCTTCGGCCAGGGCCTCGAGGCGATCGCCTGAGCGCTCGTGACGCAGAGTGACGCGACTGGCCCCGGGTTCCGGCCCGGGGCCGTCGTGTGCCATGACCCGGGGGACTGACGAGAGGAAGGTCCTGCCATGCGAAAGTTGACCGTCGACGACATCGTGGACCTGCGCGCCTACGAGCGCGAGCGGGCCGAGTTCCGGGCCCACGTCATCGCAATGAAGAAGCCGCGGCGCATCGCGCTCGGTGACCTGATGACGGTGGTGTTCGAGAACACCGTCACCATGCGGTTCCAGATCCAGGAGATGGCTCGCGCGGAGAAGATGCTGCGCGACGAGCAGATCGAACACGAGGTCGCCACCTACAACGAGCTGCTCGGTGATGCCGGCCAGCTGTCCGCCACCCTGTTCGTGGAGATCACCGACCCCGACCGCCTGCGCGAGTGGTTGCCGAAGCTGGTCGGCCTCCAGGACCACGTGGCCATCGAGGCAGCCGGGGTCGCGTCCCCTGCGGTCGAGGTCGACGAGGAGCGCCTCACCCGGGAGGACGAGATCACCACGACCGTCCACTACCTGCGGTTCTCCTTCACCCCGGAGCAGCAGGCCGCGTTCGCCGACGGACCGGTCGTGCTCCGGATCGACCACCCCGCCTACCGGGCGTCGGTCGAGTTGGGGCCCGAGACGCGGGCGTCGCTCGCGAACGATCTCGGCGGCTGACAGACTGCGCAGGTGCAGCTGCGCGTCACCCGCCTCGATCCCGATCTGCCCCTCCCGGCCCGGCAGCACCCCCACGACGCGGGTGTCGACCTCCACGCGCGCGAGGAGGTCGTGCTCGCGGCCGCGGGTGGCCGGGCCGTGGTGCCCACCGGCCTGGCGGTCGCCATCCCCCCGGGCTTCGCCGGGTTCGTCCTGCCGCGCTCGGGGCTGGCCCTGAAGCACGGCGTCACCTGCCTGAACACCCCCGGGCTGATCGACCCGCTCTACCGGGGTGAGCTCAAGGTGCTGCTCGTGAACACCGACCCCGAGCACGACTACGCGGTGGCGCGAGGGGACCGGATCGCCCAGCTGGTGATCCAGGCGGTGTCCGCCGTCGAGTGGTGCGAGGTCGACGAGCTCGACACCACCGTGCGCGACCGGTACGGCTTCGGCTCCACCGGCCGCTGACCCGAGAGGACCCCCATGGCCCATCCCCGGAAGTTCCGCTTCGGCGTGCAGACCTCGTCCGCAGGCTCGGCGGCCGAATGGCGCGACCAGGCCCGCCGCATCGAGGACCTCGGGTACTCGACGCTGTTCATGCCGGACCATTTCGTCGATACGCCCCTGGCCCCGATGGTCGCCCTGGCCTTCGCGGCCGAGGCGACCACCACGTTGCGGGTCGGGCACCTCGTGCTGGGCAACGACTACAAGCACCCCGCGGTGGTGGCCAAGGAGGCCGCAACCCTCGATCTGCTCTCCGACGGCCGGCTCGAGCTCGGCCTCGGCGCGGGATGGATGATCGCCGACTACGAACAGCTCGGCCTTCCGTACGACTCGCCCGGCACGCGCATCGAGCGGCTCGACGAGGCCTTGGCCGTCGTGAAGGGCTGCTTCGCCGACGGACCGTTCGACTTCGCGGGATCCCACTACACGATCAGCGGCTACGACGCCTCGCCACAGCCGGTGCAGCGCCCGCACCCCCCGATCGTCGTCGGCGGTGGCGGCCCCAAGGTGCTGCGCCTGGCGGGGCGGGAAGCGGACATCGTCGGGATCAACCCGAACCTGCGCGCCGGCGCGGTGACTGCCGACGCCGTGCAGGACACCCTGACCGAGAACACCCTCCAGAAGATCGAGTGGATCCGTGAAGGTGCGGGGGAGCGGTTCGACGACCTCGAGCTCCAGATCCGCTACTTCGTGGCGGCGATCACCGACGACGCGCGCGGCTTCGCCGAGATGCTCGCGCCCGGCTTCGGCGTGGAGGCCGACGACGCGTTGCACTCGTCGGTGGCCTGCGTGGGGACCGTCGACGAGGTGTGCGACCTGCTCGTGCGCCGACGCGAGGAGTGGGGCGTGTCCTACTGCGTGTTCGGCGAGGACACCTTCGAGGCCTTCGCCCCCGTGGTGGGACGGCTGGCCGGCACCTGAGGCGCGCGACCAGCCGCGACCCGGGCACCGGGCGCGCTCGCCGGTCGGGCGGCGCCGGGACTGTGCGCTATCCTCGGGGCCGCGCGGACGTGGCTCAGTTGGTAGAGCATCACCTTGCCAAGGTGAGGGTCGCGGGTTCGAATCCCGTCGTCCGCTCCACTCCCGGGTGCCGCGCGGTGACGGCGGTCACCCCGCCTTCCGGCGCTCTCGGGCGCCGGGAGTGACCCGGTAGCCTGGCGGCCCAGGCGGTCACGGAGGTCGGGTGCGATGAAGTTGCGGCGCGGGCCAGAGGAGACCGACGCCGGCGTGCTCGCCCCGGTCGCCCCGACACCCCCGAACGGGGCCCGGCGGATCCCCCAGCCCCCGGGGAGCCCCTCCCTCGGCGACATCCTGGTGGGAGAGGGCGCGCTCAGCGCCGCCGACTTCGACGCGGCGCGGACCGAGCACCAGCGCACCAACCGTCCCCTCGAGGAGATCCTGGTCCGCCAGGGCGTCGACGAACGCCGGGTGGCGGCCGCACTGGCCCGGCAGTACGGCGTCGCGGTGGTGGACCTGCGCACGACCACCCCGGAGCCGACGGCACTCGCCCGCCTCGACTCGTCCGTGGCCCGGCGCCTGCGCGCCCTCACGGTCAAGGCCAGCGGCGACCGACTGGCCATCGCCGTCGACGCGGTGCCGACGGTCGACGCCCTCACCGAGATGCAGCGGACGACCGGGTGCATCGTGGCCTGGGTACTCGCCACTCCCACGGACCTCACCCGCTCGCTCGACCGCAGCTACCGAGCCACCGAGGACGTGGGCGACCTGGTGCGGGCGTTCGAGATCGGCGAGTCGGGGCGCGCCGCGGTCTCCGGACCGACGGTCGAGATCGACGACATGGATGCCCCCGTCATCCAGATCGTCACGCGGCTGCTCACCGAGGCCGTACGCGACAACGCGTCCGACATCCACCTCGAGCCGACCGAAGGAGGCCTGCGGGTCCGGATGCGGTTCGACGGCGCGCTGCACGACTCGGTGACACTGCCGAGTGCGATGGCCCAGTCGCTCGCCAGCCGCATCAAGATCATGGCCGACATGAACATCGTCGAGCGCCGACGGGCGCAGGACGGTCAGTTCGAGTTCGAGGTCGACGGACGCGCGCTCGACGTGCGGGTCGCCACTGCCGCCACGATCTGGGGCGAGAAGGTGGTGATGCGGGTCCTCGACCGGAGCCGGTCGTTGCTCGAGATGCCGGCGTTGGGGATGCGTCCCGACACCGCACGACGATTCCGCGCGCTGGTGCACTCACCGTTCGGCATGGTGATCTGCGCCGGGCCCACCGGAAGCGGCAAGACGACCACGCTCTATGCCGCAATCAGCGAGATCAACAACCCCGAGGTCAACATCACGACGATCGAGGACCCCGTCGAGTACGTCTTCCCGTCGATCAACCAGATCCAGATCAACGAGCAGGCCGACGTGACCTTCGCCGGTGGGCTCAAGGCGATCCTCCGTCAGGACCCCGACATCATCCTGGTGGGGGAGATCCGTGACGTCGAGACGGCGCGCATCGCGGTGCAGTCGGCGCTCACCGGGCATCTCGTGCTGTCGTCACTCCACGCCACCGACGCAGCCCTGGCCCTCCAACGCCTGCTCGACATGGGGATCGAGGCGTTCCTCGTGGCGGCCGCGATCAACGGCGTCGTCGGTCAGCGGCTGCTGCGGCGCGTCTGCTCGCACTGCGCCGAGGAGTACGTGCCGGCGGCCGAGGAGCGGGCCTTCTACGAGCGCAACGCCCGGGAGCCCGCAGGGAGGTTCGTGCGCGGCGCCGGCTGCAACCTCTGCGGGAACACCGGCTATCTGGGCCGTATCGGCGCCTACGAGCTGCTGAACGTGACCGACGAGATCCGCGAGCTCGTCGTGACGCACGCCTCCCATGACCGCCTGCGCGAGACGGCGGTCAGCCAGGGGATGCGCACCCTGCTCGACGAGTCGCTCGGCCTGGTCCGAGACGGGGTGACCACGATCGGCGAGGTCATCCGCCGCGTCTACGCCGTCTGAAGGAGCGCGAGTGCCGACCTACCGCTACACCGCCGTCGACCCCTCGGGTGCTCGGCTGACGGGCCGCATCGAGGGGACGAGCGCGTCGGCGGCGCGCAACCTCCTGATCTCGCAGCAGCTCGACGTGAGGCGGCTGGCGGAGCACAAGCCGTGGACCCAGATCGAGATCACCCGCGAGAAGATCAAGCCCGCCGACGTGATGAACTTCTCGCGCCAACTCGGCGCGTTCCTGCGGGCCGGGATCCCGATCCTCGACGCGCTGAACACCCTCGAGGAGGGCGCCGAGAACAAGGTCCTGCGCCGGACCCTGGCGCAGATGCAAGACAGCCTGCGCGCAGGCTCGAGCTTCTCCGACGCGGTGGCCGAGCACGAGGACATCTTCCCGACGTACTACGTCGGGATCCTCCGATCGGCCGAGCTGACCGGAAGCCTCGACGTCGTCCTCGACCAGCTCGCACGCTACATCGAGCGCGACCTCGAGACGCGCCGCTCGATCCGATCCGCCCTCACGTACCCGATCGTCATCGTGGGGATGGCGACGGTCACGGTCACCGTGCTCGTCGCCTACGTGCTACCGAAGTTCGAGGACTTCTTCGCCAGCTTCGACGCCCGGCTCCCGCTGCCCACCCGACTGCTCCTGGGGTTCGGGCGGTTCGTCTCCAACGACTGGTGGGCGATCCTGGCCGCCATCTTCCTGCTGCTGCTCCTCGGCTTCCTGGCCTTCCGGGGCGAGGGCGGCAAGGGCCGGCGCGACGCGCTCATGCTGCGCACACCGGTGATCGGCGACGTGGTGCGCTACGGGGTGGTCGAGCGCTTCTGCCGCATCCTGGGCGCGATGATGCGCGCAGGCGTGCCCGTTCCCGACGCCATCGACGCTGCGGCCGAGGCGACGAACAACCGCGTCTACCAACGGGCGCTTGCCGGGGCGAAGACCGAGATGCTCCGCGGCGAGGGCCTCGCCCGCCCGATCGGCGCCACGGCGCTGTTCCCGGGGGCCGCGGCGCAGATGATCCAGGTGGGCGAGTCGTCGGGCACGCTCGACGAGCAGCTCGACATCACCGCCGACTTCTACGAGACCGAGCTGCGCTACAAGGTCAAGCGGCTCACTACGCTGTTCGAGCCGGCGATCATCCTCTTCATGGGACTCATCGTGGGTTTCGTGGCGATCGCGCTGGTCTCGGCCATGTACGGCATCTTCAACCAGGTCGACGTCCGGTGACGACGGGCGCCGCCTCGACCAGGAGTCGGTGCCGACGCGGTGCGGGGGCCCGCGGCGAGACGCTGATCGAGCTGCTGGCCACGGTGACGGTCATGGGCATCGCGGTGGTGGCGGTCGTCTTCGGGATGGCGGTCGCGGTGAAGGCGAGCGGCGCCGACCGCAAGCACGGGCGGATCGAGGCCGTGCTCCGCAACGGCGCAGAGGCGATCAGTGCGGCGGCCTACGACCCGGGCGGGGCGTACTCCGGCGCGCTGGCACCGGTCCCCGCACTCGACGCGGACACCGCGACGTACTCGATCGGCTCGGTCCTGAGGGGATGCCTCGACGTCAACGGGAGTGCCGCAGCGTGCGACACCGGTGTGCAGGAGTTGACGCTCACGGCGCGCTCGGCCGACGGCCGCATCTCGAAGACCCTCGTGATCGTCAAGCGCAACGCGGGGGTCGGAAGCCCGTGACGGAGCGCGCGGCACCTCGGGCCGAGGCGGGCTTCACGCTGGTCGAGCTGATCGTGGCGATCGTGCTCCTCG
>JBJSXO010000283.1:0-18615 GCA_046086425.1 Actinomycetota bacterium
CCACGAACTTCGGGCCCGGGGTCGAGGGCGCGTACTCCCACATGGCGCCGCTGGCCGCGAGCGCTCACCTGCGGATCGGGATCATCGATCCCGGTTCGGTGAACCTCGGTGGGCTCGGACCCGACGGCGTCCCCGCCGGTCCCGGGTTCGTGTACGCCAACTCCTTCGGCGACATCCGCTACCAGCGTGACCTGTGCGCGGACGTGCGCCTCGGGCCCAGCGTCGCCGTCTTCGAGGCGGGGTTCCTGCGCACCGCGATGCGCTACGAGGCGGCCGGTCTGATGCCGCAAGGGGCGATGATCAAGCTCTACTTCGGCGCGCCCGGTGCTGCGTTCGGACTCCCGCCCACCACCACCGCGCTCGACGCCTACTGCGAGATCATGGCGGGCAGCCGGTTGCCCTGGTCGGTCGCGGTGGTCGGCGGCGACCTGTTCGCCCACCGCGACATGGCGCTCGCCGCCCTCGCTCGCGGCGCGCATCTCCACGTCGGCCTCGAGGACCACGCGGGCGCGGACTCCCCCACCAACGCCGACCTGGTCGGCGCGGCGGTGCGCCTCTGTGCCGAGGCCGGGCGGACCGTGGCGACCGTGGCCGAGGCCGAGGCGATCCTCGACCTGCCCCGGCGTCACTGACTGCGGGACCGAGCGCGGGCCTGTCGGCGCCGCGTCGGGACCGGGTCGTTCCGCCGGGCGGGTCTCGGAGCCCGGGCTCAGCAGGCGAACGGCCCGAAGCGCCGCTTCTGGTACTCCGTGATCGCGACGCCCACGGTGGCGAGGTTCTCGTCGTCGTCGTCGAGGTACTCGATGTGCGTGCGGACCAACGCGCGCGTCGGCATCCCGGCGCAGAGATCCCTCCGGAACGCGCGCTCGGCCTCGTTGGTCGTCACCGCCGTGCGCAACCACTGCGTCGCCGACGCCGGCGCGTACAGCCCGATCACCGCGGCCAGGATCACCACGCCGGCGCGCGCCCGGAGCTCGCCGCCGAAGCGGTCCCACACCACGTAGATCCAGCACACCAGGCCGACCAGGAGATCGGCGTAGTGGTTCTCCATCCCCCGGACGAACGACGCACTGCCCCGACCGAAGCCGATGGACAGCAGGAGCGTGCCGAGCGCGGCACCGAAGCACGCCAGCGCGACGATCCGGCCGCGCGTGTCCGGGTCACCACCCGCCCCGCGCCACCGCACCACGAGGAGCGCAACGGTCGACCCCAGCACCGCGAGCATCACGAGGCCGGTCACCGGCCAGAACCCGTGGATCTGGGTTCCGCCGGGCGCCGTCGCCGCCCGCAACGCGTCGCCGACGAGACCGCCCAACGACGTCGCGCGGAGATCGGGATCCGCCGGGCGACCGATGCTCCCGATCACGAGGACGACCCAGACCGCGAGCACCACCCCGAGCACCCCGAGGAACCACCCGGCTGGGCGCGGCCGGTCGTGACGCATGTGCAGCGCGGCGAGCACTACCCACAGCGCCAGGAACGGGAGCAGCGCGGCCCCCTGGGGACCCTCGCCGAGCAGCACGACGAGGAGCGCAGCGCTCGCCGCCAGCCAGCGCACCGGAACGTCGAGGCCGAACCGGGTCATGACGAACAACAGCAGGACCCCCACCACCGCGGTGGACACGAAGTGCACGTGGTAGCCCCAGGACAAGGCCGACAACGTGAGCGGGAGGAGCGCCAACGGCAGGACGGCATCGGAGAGCGCGGTGGCGCCACGGACGCGGCGCAGGGTCAGGATCCCGATCGCCGCCGTGATGCTCAGGAGCCCGAGGCACAGGACCGACGCCAGCCGGAAGTCGCCGCTGACCCAGGCCAGCGTCGACACGACCAGGCGCGGCACGACGAGCGGCGGCTCGTTGCCGCGCTCGAGCAGGAACCCCACCGACAGCGGTCGCCGCCCGCTGATCACCGGTGTGAGGTTCCAGTCGTCGGAGTAGGGGAAGCTCCGCGCGTCCCGGGCCGTGTGCGCCGCCGCGAGGAGCGACGCGCCGATCCACGTGATCCAGACGAACCACGCTGCCTGCTCACGGGCATCACCCTCGGGGCGCTCGGGGTCCCCCGGGCCCTCGGGGCGAGGTGCGGACCGTTCCGGATCGGAGGCGACCCCACGGCTCATCGCGGGGCAACGTACCGTTTGCCCCGTTCCGAGGTAAATCCGCGTTACCGGCCCGATCGGTCCCGGGTGTCGGTCACCGGTGCGGCGCCGACCGGGAGGTTGAGCTCGACCCACCCCCGCCCGACGCCGCCGTCGGCCGTCTCGAACCGGCACAGCGAGCGGGCGAACCGCGACGACACTCCGTCAGGCGAGGGGATCAGCACGGGTGCGTGCAGCTCCGGGGTGACCGCGGCCTCCAGGCCGGCGATCCGCAGCTGCGCGGCGGTGGGGAGACCGGCGCCGTCGAGCGTGTAGGCGACGTCCACCGTGTCCACCACCTCGAGGTCCCGACCGGGACGGGCGAGGTACCCCACCTCGAGGTTGGTGCTCCCCGGCACGAGCGTGCGCACGGCGTGGAACCAGTTGCCCTCCGGGAGGTGCCCCGCGGTCCACAGCCACGGGAAGCTCCACACGCGGTTGCCCCAGGAGTGGTCACGCTGGCCCGGGCAGTACACGTCGAGGTGCCGGTCGCCCACGGCCACGTCGCCCTGCACCCAGGCGGGCTGCTCGTAGCGCGTGGTCATCGTGTAGGGGAACGCCACGGCCGCGCCGCGCCACTCGAGGTCGTAGCGAAGGTCCACGTCCCCGTCGCCGGGATGGGTGCCGTCGAACACGTCGGCCGGGTTCCGGTAGGTGCGGGCGCGTGCCTGCCCTCGGATGCGCCAGGCCATCAGCGGCTCGGTGCACTCCCACTCGGTGGAGTACCCGTCGGTGCGCACCGCGAGCGGCGCGTCGCGAGCGGGGCAGGGAGCGGCCGTGTCGGTGACCAGGACCAGGGGCTCCCCGGCCCGCACGACGGCGAGCCAGAACCAGGCGACCCCGAGGTTGGGGTACAGCCCGAGCCGGAGCCACCCGCCGTAGGTGCCGTCCGGCGCGGCGAAGTCGTGGTACCAGGACTCTCCCCACGCGCCGTCGGTGCCGGGCAGGTGCCGGTGCTCGTCGTCGCCCCGCAGGCGGAATACCGTCATGGGTCGCCTCCCTGGTCGGTGACCGAACGCTAACGGACGCGCCCGGCCGGTACGATCCCCGATCCGACCACGGCCCCGGGGGATGCGATGCGCGGGAAGCGAGTCCGGGGCGCGGGAGGGACGCGACCGGCGGGATCGGCAGGATCGGCGGCCCGGGTCAAGCGCGGGTACGTGGGCCAGGCCGAGGTCGTCGTCCTGCTCACCTTCGCCGCCGTGATCGGCCTGGCCTTCCTCTGGGCCCTGGTGCTCCACGAGAAGCCCGTCGCCGACCGGAGGCCCGCCGCCGTCGACCCCACGGAGAGCACCCTCGTGCCACCCTCGCTGCCTGCTCCCCGTCGGTACGCGGTCGACGACACCGGCGTGAACGTGCGTCAGGGTCCGGCGACCAACACCGCCGCGCTCACCCGGCTCGAGGCCGGGAGCACGGTCACCGTGATCTGCAAGACCGCCGGGCAGGACGTCAGCGGGGACAGCGGCTCCACCAACCTCTGGGTCCGGCTGGACCTCGGGGAGCTCGGCGTGGGGTACGCATCGGCGCTCTACGTCGACACGGGCGACGACATCGAGAACCCCAACCGCATCGGTGACTGCGCGCTCGCGCCGGCAGCCTGATCCCGGCGGCCCGAGGCCCCTTGCGTCCCGCTACTGCGCGCTGATCTGCAGCACGCCCCGGGCGAGCTTTCCGTGGTGCAGATCGTCCGCGGCGCGCTCCCACTCGGCCAGCGGGTACCGGGCGCTCACGAGCTCGTCGAGCTTGATGATGCCCTGCTGGTACATATCGACGATGAGCGGGATGTCGTACTGCGGTCGGTGCGACCCCGCACGCGAGCCGGTAAGCGTGCGCTCGACGTGGGTGAACAGACCCACCCGGGCGTCGACGGTCGCGGTCGGCGCAGGGACACCGACGGCCACCGCGGTCCCGCCCCAGTCGAGCATGTCGAGCGACGTCTGCAGCAGCGCAGGATGGCCGACGCACTCGAACACGTAGTCGACCCCACCGGCGCCGAACGGCCCGGAGTTCGGAGCCGTGGTCGCCGGGCCGTCGAAGGGCACCAGCGCACGTACCTCGGCGGCCAGGTCCACGTCGGGACCACCGCGAAGGAAGTCCGTCGCGCCGAAGTCACGGGCGAAGGCCTCCTTCTCGGGCAGGGTGTCGATCGCGATGATCCGCTGCGCGCCCTTGGCCCGAGCCGCCTGGATCACGTTCAGGCCGACGCCACCCACGCCGATCACCGCGCACGTGTCGCCCAGGCCCAGGTCGGTGCGGTTCCACACCGAGCCGATGCCCGTGAGCACCCCGCAACCGATGAGGCACGCCACCGAGAGGTCGATGTCGTCGGCCACCTTCACGCACTGGTTCGCCTGCACCAGGCTGTACTCGGAGAAGAACGACGCCCCGGCGAAGTTCCATGCGGGCTCCCCCGCGAGCGTGAACGGCTGGCTCGCGTTGCCCATGCTCTTCCGGCAGTGCGCCGGGCGGCCGGTAACGCAGTACTTGCACAGTCCGCAGAAGGCCAGGGTGTGCAGCACCACGTGGTCCCCCGGGCGCACGTGGTCGACGGCCTCCCCCACCTCGTCGACGATCCCTGCGCCCTCGTGACCCAGCACGCACGGATAGCTCCAGGGGATGGTGCCGTTGATCACCGACACGTCGCTGTGGCACAGACCGGCCGCGACGATGCGCACCTTCACCTCGGTGGGGCCCGGGGCCCGCACCGACAGGTCGTCGCGGATCTCGGCCTTCTCGCCGTCGAACACCAAACCAAGCATGTGGGCTCCTCCCTCAGGGTGTCCTGTCTACCCGGGCCGGACGGTGGGCTGCATCAACGGGCCAGGCGCTCCAGGCCCCGGGCCCGCAGCTCGAACTTCACGACCTTGCCGTTCGCGTTCACCGGGAGCTCGCTGCAGATCTCGACCAGTCGCGGGACCTTGTAGTTGGCCATATGCGCACGAGCCCACGCGATCACCTCGTCGGCGTCGATCGTCACCCCGGCCCGGGGCACGACGAAGGCCATGCCCACCTCGCCCATGCGCTCGTCGGGCACCCCGACCACGGCGACCTGGGCAATCTTCTCGTGCTCGAGCAGAAGCCCTTCGATCTCGGCCGGATACGCGTTGAACCCCCCGACGATGTACATGTCCTTGAGGCGGTCCGTGATGCGGATGTATCCGCGCTCGTCCATGACCCCGATGTCGCCGGTGTGCAGCCAACCGTCGGCGTCGATCGTCGCTGCCGTCTCGGCGTCGTCACCGAAGTAGCCCTTCATCAGGTGATAGCCGCGCGTCACGATCTCCCCCGGCTCACCCCGGGGCACCTCGTTGCCCTGCTCGTCGACCACCCGCAGCTCGGTGTCGGGGATCGCCCGGCCCGAGAAGGTGGCGATCGTCTCCGGGTCGTCGTCGTAGCGGCACATCGACACCGTGCCGGTGGTCTCGGTGAGTCCGTACCCGGTGATGATGGTCTCGAACGACATCTCGCTGCGCAGGCGCCGGATCAGCTCCACGGGAACGACGGCTGCACCCGTCACGGTCAGGCGCAGCGACGACAGGTCGTAGCGGTCGCGGTCGGGGAACTCGAGGATCCCCGAGAGCAGCGTCGGCGGTCCGGGAAGCACCGAGATCCGCTCGTCCTGCACCTTCGCCAGGACAGCGGGCACGTCGAACACCGGCATGGGCGCGATGGTGGCCCCGCGCATGATCGACGCAAACCACCCCGCCTTGTACCCGAACCCGTGGAAGAACGGATTGACCACGAGGTAGCGATCGCCCTCCCGGAGGCCGACCACCTCACTCCAGACCTCGTAGACGCGGAGGTTCTGGGCGTGGGTCGACATCGCGCCCTTCGGACGGCCCGTGGTGCCGGAGGTGAACATGATGTCCGCAAGGTCCTCACCGGCGATCGCGTCGATCCGGGACCGGGCGTCGGCCTCGCTCACCGAGTCTGCACCGGCGAGGTACGCGGACCACGTGAGATCCGGTGCAGTGGCGGCGCCGTCGAGCACGACCACCTGGCGGAGCTCGGGCAGCGCCTCCCCCGTCTCGGCCAGGGCCGCGCGCAGCATCGCCGGGTAGTCGGTGTCGAGGAAGCCGTTCACGGTGTAGAGGACGCCGACCCCGGCCTTGCGGAGCACGAACGCGGCTTCGCCCCCCTTGAACCGGGTGTTGAGCGTGACCAGGACCCCACCGGCACCGAGGATGCCCAGGGCGGCGACGACCCACTCGGCGCAGTTCGGCGCCCATACGGCGGCACGGTCACCGGGCCGGATGCCGGCTGCCATCGCGGCACGGGTCGACCGCAGCACCTCGTCGGCGAGCTGCGGGTAGGTGATGCGGACGTCACCGTCGACGATCGCCTCGCGACCGGGGAAGCGCTCGGCCGCGGCGAGGGCCAGGCGCGGGATGCTCACGAACTGCTCGTCGAAGCGCATGCGGCGCAGGCTATCGCCAGGTCGGTCGTCGCCGACGGGTGCCGGGAGCGGCGCAACAGCCCGACCCGACCGGACCGGACCGGGTCGTGACGACGACTAGAGCCCGTCCATGGGGTACGGGAACTTCGCGCCGACACCTCCGTCGACCGAGAGAGTCTGTCCGGTGACGTAGCTCGCAAGGTCCGACGCGAAGAACAGCAGTGCCGACGCAATGTCTTCGGGCAGCGCGACTCGCTGCAACGGCGAGTTCTCGCTGTTGCGCGCCTTGCCCTCGTCGCCGAGGTAGCCCGACACCCGGGGCGTCCACACCACCCCCGGCGCGACGGCGTTGACCCGGATGCCCATCGGGCCCAGCTCCACGGCCCCGGTCCGCACGAGCGACATCAGCCCGGCCTTGGCTGCGCCGTACGCCGCGTGGCGGGGGGCGGAGGTGATCCCCGAGACCGACGCCACGAACACCATCGTCCCGCCGTGATCGGCCATGGCCTTCGCTCCGTACTGCATCGCGAGGAACGCGTGGCGCAGGCTCATGTCGAAGTGCCAGTTCCAGTCCTCGTCGGTGATGTCGAGGAGATCCACGAACCGCGAGATGCCCACGATGTCGACGAATCCGTCGATTCCACCGAGCCCTCGCGTCGCGTCGGCGAACATCCGCTCGACGTCGTCACGCTTGGTCGCGTCGCCCGACCACGCGACCGCGTCGACCTCGCCGGCAATGTCGTTCGCCAGGTCGGGGTCGACGTCGACGGTCATCAGGCGCGCGCCGTTGGCCGCGAGCGCATGGGACGCCTGCCGGCCGATGCCCTGCCCGGCGCCGATGACGACGAAGCGCCGGCCGTCGAGCCGGAGTCGGGCGGCGTAGTCGGGGACGGGTGTGTTGTCGAGCCGGGTCATGGGCTGCCTTCGGTCGCGAGCGGTCGGGGCCGAACGGTAGGGTCCGGCCGGGCGCGGCGTCCAGCCCCGCACCTGCGGGAGTCGAGGGGGTACGCCGATGATCACTCCGGCCGACGTGTCGCTCGAGGGCCGAGTCGCGGTCGTCACCGGCGGGGCCCGGGGAATCGGCCGCGCCGTGGCTCTCGGCCTGGCGAGCTTCGGAGCCGAGGTCGCGGTCTGCGACCGCGACGCCGCGCAGCAGGAGGAGACCGTGGCGGGCCTCGTCGGGCTCGGACGGGCTCCGCTCGCCGAGGTGCTCGACGTCCGCCACGGCGACGCCGTGAGCGCCTTCATCGCACGCGTGGCCGAGACGCACGGCCGCGTCGACATCCTGGTGAACAACGCGGCCGGGACCTTCCACGCCGACTTCCTCGACACCAGCCCCAAGGGCCAGGCCACGATGATCGACGAGAACTTCGTGAGCGTGACGCACTTCGTCCGGGCTGCGGTCCCCGTGATGCCCGCCGGTGGGTCCATCGTCAACGTCACCTCGATCGAGGCGCACCGCGCCGCGCCCGGGTTCGGGGTCTACGCGGCGATGAAGGCGGCGGTGACGAGCCTGACCAAGACGCTGGCGCTCGAGCTCGCCCCGCGGGCCATCCGGGTCAACGCGATCGCGCCCGACGCGATCCGCACCCCCGGCGATCACGCCATCGCCGAGTCGGCCACCCGGGGCGACCCGTCGGCGTACGGCCGCAAGGTCCCCCTCGACTGGGGCGAGGCCGACGACTGCGCCGGCGCCGCGGTGTACCTCGCCTCGAACCTCTCGAAGTGGGTCACCGGATCCGTCCTCCACGTCGACGGCGGGTCGAACGCAGCGTCGGGCTGGGCTCGCCGACCCGACGGCACCTACGAACCGTGACCGAGACCTCCGGGCGCGTCCCCTTCGAGGTTGCCACCCCCGAGGTCGAAGCGGCGCTCCCCGGTCCGGCTCCCGGCGAGCTCGTCGCCGAACCCGGGCAACGCATCCATGCGTTCCGGGCCCTGCACCACCGTGAGTTCGCGCTGCTCTTTATTGCATCGACCATCGGCGACATCGGCTACTGGATCTCCTTCGTCGCGCTCCAGGCCTACATGGCCGACATCACCGACAAGGCGGCGACTTGGCTCGGTGTCCTCTTCTTCGCCAACTTCATCCCGATGTTGATCTTCGCCCCGGTGGCGGGCGTGGTCGCCGACCGGATGGACCGCAAGTGGCTGCTGGTGCTGATCCGCTCGGTGATCGCGGTGATCGGCGCAGCCATGGCCGTCCTGATCCTGGCCGGCCTCGCCACGCCCGGCGTGCTCGTGGTCGTGGCCTTCGGCCTCGGCACCACGTACGGATTCCTCGGGCCGACCCAGTCGGCCGCGGTGGCCAACACGGTCCCGCCCGGCGACCTCCTCAGCGCAGTCTCCATGTCGTCGGCGGGCAACAACTTCTGCCGCATCGCCGGCCCGGCACTCGGCGCACCCATCCTCGCCGTCTGGGGTGCGGGCTGGGCGTTTGCCATCTATGCGGCGACGAGCGCGCTGGTCGCGGTGCTCCTGCTGCCGATCCACCTTTCGTCCCGACTCGACCTCCACGCCGAGCGAGGGGCGTGGCGCCGGATGCAGGACGGGCTTCGCCACGCCCGCGAGCGCCCACCCGCACTGGCGGCGCTGGTGACCATGAGCGTGTTCTCGGTGTTCGGTGGGGCCCAGATCGCGCTCTACCCGCTATTCGCCAGCGAGGTGCACGACAAGCCCACCCAGGCCTTCACTGCGATCGTCGTGGCTTCGGGTGTGGGTGCAGTGTTCGGCGCGATCGGCACGGCGCTGCGAACCACGGTGCCGGGCCTACGCACTGCGCTGGGGTGGCTCGTGGGCTTCTCGGTCATGTCGATTGCGTTCGCCGTCGCCCCGAGCTGGAGCACGGCGCTGGGCTGCGTCGTGCTCGTGGGCTTCTGCTACTTCTCGATGACCACGGCGCTCAACACGATGCTGCAGCACTTGGCCGACGACGAGAAGCGCGGCCGGATCATGTCGCTGTTCGTCGTCACCTGGGGTGGGCTCATCCCGATCGGCGCGATTTGGATGGGCACGGTCGCCGACGCCACCAGCGCCCCGTTCGTGGTCGCGTCGGGCGCGTCCGTCTGCCTGGTCTTCGCGCTTGCGATGCTGGCCCGGACCGCGCGCCAGCGGCCTCAGGCCTCGACGGAGCCGCTCAGGTAGGCGGCCTCGAGCGCGCCGGCGACGTCGGCTGGCTTCCCGGTGAGCCGGATCCGGCCCCCGAGCATGATCGAGGCGACGTCGGCGACCCCGAGGACCTGGTGCGCGAACTGCTCGACGACGAGAATCGAGAGGCCCTCGCTGGCGATGCGGCGGACCACCTCGTAGAGGTCCTCCACGATGAGCGGCGCCAGCCCCATCGACAGCTCATCGAGCACCAGCACCTGCGGGTCGGTGGCGAGAGCCCGAGCCATGGCCAGCATCTGCTGCTCGCCCCCCGAGAGCGTTCCCGCCGTCTGCTTGCGGCGCTCGGCGAGCCGGGGGAACCGGGTGAAGGCCCGCTCGACCACGTCGCGAAACGGCGTCCCGGCGTAGGTGGCCATCCGGAGGTTCTCGGTCACGGTCAGGTTCGGGAAGATGCCCCGGCCTTCAGGAATCAGGCAGAGTCCCCGCCGGGCCAGGGTGTCGGCTCCCGCCTTGCCGATGGGCTCGCCCTGGAAGCGCACCTCGCCGCCCGAGGGCCGGAGCTGCCCGCTCGCGACGCGCAGCGCCGTGGTCTTCCCGGCGCCGTTGGGGCCGAGCAGTGCGTGGACCTCGCCGATCCGGAGCACGAGGTCCACGCCGAAGAGCACGTCGATGGTCCCGTAGCCGGCCCGCACGTCGTCGAGCTCGAGCGCCGGGCGCGACTCCGACGCGCCGCCGGCGGTCCGGTCGCCCGGAGCCACCCGCGCCACGTCGCCCGCCACCGCTTCGGCCAGGGCCTCGACGTCGGCGAGGGCGTCGGGGTCGACCGTCTCCGCCGCGTCGCCGTCCCCGAGGTAGGCCGCCCGCACTGCGGCACTCCCCTGGATCTCCTCCGGGGTCCCCGAGGCGATCACGCGCCCGAAGTCGAGCACGTGGATCCGGGTGCAGGTGCCCATCACGAAGCGCATGTCGTGCTCGACGAGCAGCACGCCCAGACCCGTGGCCGAGAGCCGGGTGAGCAACGCGCCGAGCTCGGTCGTCTCGGCCTCGTTGAGGCCGGCCGAGGGCTCGTCGAGCAGGAGCAGCCGCGGGCGTGCCGCGAGGGCCCGCGCGACCTCGACGAGGCGGGCGGTGCCCGTGGGCATGGTGTCGACCCGTTCGTGCTCGACGTCGCCGAGTCCCACGACCTCGATGATCTCGTCGGTCACCGACCGGGGAGACGAACCATCGCGCGACCAGCGCTTGCGCATCTCGGCGGCGACGAGCACGTTCTCACGCACGGTGAGCGTGCCGAAGGTCTCGAGGCGCTGGAACGTCCGTGCCATCCCGAGTCGGGCTCGCTTGTGCGGGCGGACGATGGTGATGTCGCTCCCCTCGAACATGACTGCGCCGGAGTCCGGTGCCTGCAGTCCGGTGATGACGTTGAACAGCGTCGTCTTCCCGGCCCCGTTCGGGCCGATCAGACCCGTGACCGTCGCCTCGTCGGCCGAGAACGCAACACCGCCGAGAGCCTGTACACCGCCGAAACGCAGGGTGAGGTCACGCAGCTCGAGCAGCGCATGTCAGTCGTCGCCCCCGGCCACGGTGAGCGACGGGGCTCCGTCGGCCCCCGGGATCGCGTGCACTTCACCCGGACCGGAGACGGAGCCGACCGGCGTCCCCGGCCCCTTTCGCTCGCCACGCACCGCAGCACCGATCTCGACCACGGCCCCGTCGGGACTGCGGCCGATGCCGATACCGGCGAGACCCGGACCGATGCGCTGCCAGTAGACGAGGAGATCGTTCAACGTCGGGAAGGAACGTGCCGGGAACAGTTCCACGAGCCACGCGAAGGACTGGAGCGCGAACGCGCCGAAGACCACGCCGCTCACGATCGAGACTCCGCCCACCACTGCGAGCAGCAGGATCGGAAGGCCGTTGAGCATGGCGAAGTCGGGAGTCGACGCCGAACCCAGGTAGGCACCGTTGAGCGCCCCGGCGAAACCGGCGATGGCCGCAGACAGGGCGAACACCACCAGCTTGGTACCGAAGAGGTTGACGCCGAGAGTCGCCGACGCCGCGGGGCTGTCGCGCAGCGCGATCAGCCGGCGGCCGTACCCACTGCGGCGCAAGGCGACCACGCCGAAACCCACGATGCAGAACATCGCCGTGCTGAACAGCAACATGGCTGCGTCTTCGCCGAACTCGATGCCGAGCAGTGTGAAGGGCTCGTTGAGACCGAAGCCGAAAATCTGGATCGGCGGAATGCGCTTCCCGCCGGTCCCGAAGACGCCGGCCTGCTCGAAGAACAGCTGCTGGGCGAGGATGGCGAAGGCCATGGTCGCAAGCGCCAGATAGAGCCCTTGCAGCCGCACCGTGGGCAAGGCGATCAGCACACCGAACGGGATCGCGAGCAGTGCGGCGACGATCAGCGCCCAGACCGCGCCGTTCCCGCCGGGGATGATCCACCAACCGTCGGCGCTGCCCGCGACCTTGACCATGGCGAAGGCCCCGACCCCGGCGAACGTGATCTGCGCAAGGGAGATCTGTCCCGACCAACCCGTAAGGGGCACCAGCGACAGCATGAGGAAGGCGTAGAGGATGACGAGGGTGAGGTTCCGGATGCCGATCCGGTCCCAGTAGGCGGCGTTCACGACCATGAACCCGAAGAGCAGGGCCAGCCCCACCGAGGCCCGGCGCAGGGTCGGGATCCGCGGGGTGACCTTGCTCGTGACCTGGCGCCCCTCGATGCGGGCCTGGGGCACGAAGAGCAGGGCCACGAAGAGGATGCCCGTCGGGATCACGAAGAACGGAAGGCCCCAGCTGATCTCACCCGTCGATCCGTTGTGCCAGGTGAGGAAGTTGGCCTGGAACGCAATCGCGATGCCGATGATCATGCCGCCGACGTAGGTCCACGGCAGGCTCTTGAGCCGGCCGATGATCGCGGCGGCGAAGGCGTTGACGATGAAGAGTGTGAGCGTCTCGACGCTCAGGTTGCTCAGTTCCTCGGCGAGGAAGATGCCGGCCAGCGCGGCCATCGACGTGCCCAGCCCCCACGCGAACGCCGAGGTGCGGCCGGGGCGCGCGCCGTTGAGCGCAGCCAGGTCGCGCTGGTCCACCACGGCGCGCATCGCCACACCCAGTCGGGTGCGGTAGAGCACGACGCGGATGACGACCGCGAGCAGCAGCCCGGTGAGGATCGTGATGAGCCGGTACCAGGGGACGAACGTGGAGCCGATGTCGAAGCCGTCAGTCCCGTAGAAGCTCGGAATCGTGCGGGCGACGTTGGGCTTCCAGATCGAGACTGCGAGACCCATCAGCGCCACCATCAGGCCGATGGTGACCACCAGTTTCGCCACGAGCGGCGCGTCGGCGAGCCGGCGCATGAGCACCCGCTCCACTGCGGCGCCGAACAGCGGAGCGAACAACAGGACGGTCACCACGACCGACACCAGCGACGGGACACCCCAGTCCACCTTCAGGGTCCAGTAGACGTAGGCGCAGAACATCCCCATCGCGCCCTGGGCAAAGTTGAAGATGCCCGAGGTGGTGTAGGTGACGACGAGTCCCGATGCGGCGATGGCGTAGATGGAGCCGGTCGTGACGCCGACGACCAGGGTCCGGACGAGGTTGTCCCACGTGATGATCTCGTACCAGGACTGGCCGTCCACGGTGCGCCAGCCCGCGACGACCACGTAGCCCACGAGGAGCGCGACGAGGAGCGCTCCGATCAACGTCGGCAACTGCTGACGTGATCGGAGGCGCTCCGTCGTGGTGCTCACTCGGTCCTCCGTGGCCTGGTTGCGCAGGTTCGGCTCAGGTCGGTTCGGGTCAGTTCAGGTTGAGCTTGAGGTTGTAGGTCCCCTTGGTGTCGCACTCGAACGTTCCCGCCTTCTTCGGGAACACCCGCACGAACTTGCCGTTGCGCACCTGGGTCAGCATGTAGCACGGGCTGGGACGCGGTCGCCCATGTTGCGCTCGCCGAGCATCCCGTCGGCGTCGAAGCTCTTGATCTTCGCCGCCTCGTCCAGCACGGCCGCCCGGGTCAGACCGTTGGGGCCGTCGGCTGCCACGACCTTGTTGACGACGTCACGCAGGAAGATCCCGCTGCCCCAGGCCTGGGCCGCGAACCCGTCGGCCTTGTCGGCACCCCCCGTGTACTTGATGAAGTTGCCGAGCATCTTGTTGAACTTGGTCTCCGTGAACGGCAGGAACGACGTCCAGACGTAGAGCCCGTCGGTCTCCGGGGCTGCGAGGATCGACTTGTCGTAGCACTGCAGCGAGCAGTCCCAGAGCTTGACCGTGTCCACGCCCTGCAGCTTGGCTTCCTTCATCAACGCGATCGTCCCGGCTGCGTTGCCGCCGTGGCGAGCGTAGGTCGACGCGTTGTCCTTCAGCGCCTGGGCCAACGGGGTGTAGCCCGACTGGGTGGCCGTGGCCGAGATGTCGAAGGAGGCGTCCTCCTCGATGCCGGCGTCCTGCTGGGCCGTGAACGCGGGCACCTGCGAGTTCTTCGCGGCCTTCAGGTCCGACGGGTAGACGTACACGCCGTGCAGGCCCTTCTTGCCGAACTTCTTCAGGTAGTAGTTGGTTGCGCCGAGCGGCCCGCGGTAGGTCTGCGGGTTCTGGTCCTTGGTGTCGCAGTCGAGCACCGGCGGGTTGATCGGGAACGAGACCGGTGAGCACTGGTGCACGATCTCGGTGGTGAGCACCGGGAAGTCGGGCAAGCCGGTGGCCGCCTCGCGGCTGTCCTTGCAGGCCACCAGGTCGTCGATGTTGTTCACGAACAGCGCCGTCGTGCCGACGAGCACGAAGTCCCGCTTGCACGCCTCGATGATCGCGTTGCGGGCCTTGCCCTGGTCGATCGCGGAGTCGTAGGCGTCGACCACGATCTTGCGGCCCGCGAGGCCCCCCTCCTTGGCGTTCATGTACTTGGCCCAGGCGCGGATGCCGTCGACCGACCCCTGGAAGAGCCCCGGCGCGTACGAGGCGCCGGTGTCGGCGATCACGCCCACCCGGATCTCGGTCGGGGTGATCCCGACGTCACTGGCGGTCAGGGCCTCCTTCGTGTTCTCCCCGCTCTGCGCTACGGCCGAGCCGGCAGTCGCGACAGCCAGCGCGGCCACCACTGCGAGCACGACGACCCCACGGAATCGCCCCACGGTTCCCCCCTCGACGCCCCGGGTGGCCCCGACTGGGGTCACGGTGCCCGGTGCGGGCGTATTCTGTCCGAAACCGGGGTGCGAATCAACGCGTCCCCGCCTCCTTCGTCCGGACCGCGTCCGGACCTCGTCCGGACCGCGTCCGGACCTCGACCGGACCCGGCGGTCCACCGGCGTCTCGGCGGGCCCCGCCGGGATACCCTGCATCCCCATGACGACCGTCGACCGGCTCCGCCGTCCCGAGCAGCCACCCACGCCCGACGAGACCATGGTCGAGGAGCGGCTCGAGCGGCTGCTCGCCGACCACGTCCCCGGGGACACCCCGGAGTTCCTCGGGGCGATGTACGACCTCGGCCTCGCCAACGTCGCGTTCCCCGTCGGGTTCGGCGGCCTCGGCGTGGCGCCCGCACTCCAGCGCACGGTCACCAAGCGCGTCGTGGACGCCGGTGGACCGTTCCCGAAGGTCAGCATCGGCCTCGGTATGGGCGCGCCCACCGTCGCCGCCCACGGCACCGACGCGCAGAAGGGGAAGTGGCTGCGGCCGCTGTTCACCGGCGAGGAGATCTGGTGCCAGCTGTTCTCGGAGCCCGGCGCCGGCTCCGACGTTGCGAGCCTGTCCACCACCGCAGTGCGCGACGGCGACGAGTGGGTCGTCAACGGCCAGAAGGTCTGGACGAGCCTCGCCCACGAGGCCCGGTGGGGGATGCTCGTGGCCCGGACCGATCCCGACGTGCCCAAGCACCGGGGTCTCACCTACTTCATCTGCGACATGCACGCGCCCGGCGTCGACGTCCGGCCGTTGCGCCAGATGACCGGCCAGGCCGAGTTCAACGAGGTGTACCTCACCGACGTGCGCATCCCGGACGCGCACCGCATCGGTGACGTCGGCGACGGGTGGCGCATCTCGCTCACCACCCTCATGAACGAGCGGGTCGCGATCGGGGGAGGGTCGTTTGCGCGTAAGGCGCCGATCGACTGGGCGATCGAGCAGTACCGGGAGCGGGGTGCGGGTGACCCGGGCCAGCGCGACGCGGTGACGCGGATGTGGGTGATGGCCGAGGTGCTGCGGCTGACCGTGCGCCGCGCCGGGGACCTCGCCCGAGTGGGGACCCCTGGACCGGAGGGATCCGTCGCCAAGCTCCTCGCCGCCGAGTACAACAAGGCCTGCTTCAACCTTGCGCTGACCCTGGCTGGGCCGGCGGGCACGCTCTACCCGACCGGGTACGCCCTCGACCGCACGCGCGCCGACTACGGCTACCAGTCGCTCCAGGAGTGGTTCCTGCGCTGCCGGGCGAACTCGATCGAGGGCGGGACATCCGAGGTCATGCGCAACATCCTCGGCGAGCGGGTGCTCGGCCTGCCCGGCGACGTGCGGGTCGACAAGGAGCTCCCCTGGCGCGAGGTCCCGCGCTCCTAGGCCGACGGCCCGGTGACCGCAGCGGCGCGGCGGACGGGCTCCCAGAAGTACGGAGACTCGGCGTCGCCTGCGGCCGCGGCGTCGTGCACCCGGTCGGGCATCTCGCCCATGGCATCGGTCTGCTCGCGCAGCCGTGCGTACGTGTGGTCGACAGTTCCCGCGGCGGCGAAGTGGTACACCATCGCGGCGCGCACACCATCGGAGACGTTGTCGGTCGAGCAGTGCATGAGGTGGCTGTCGAAGACGAGCAGATCACCGGCCGCCATGAGCACCTGTACTGCGTCGGAGAAGTCGTAGTCGACGATCTCCGTGTACCCGAGGTTCGCGTCCGGGCGACGATCGGGGACGTGTTCGTGCACGGGCTCGAGGTGCGAGCCCGGCATCACCGAGAGAGGCCCGTTGGTGGGGGTAGCCGCGGTGACAGCGAGCCAGATGCCGACCTGGTGGTCGGGCTCGAACGGGAAGTACAAGGAGTCCTGGTGCCAGGGCTGGCCGCGTGCACCGGGGTTCTTGAAGATGAACTGCGACAGGAAGCAGTCCACGTCGTCCCCCAGGATGGACCCGAGCAGGTCTCCGAGACGCGGGTCGCGGGAGAACGGGGCGAACACCGGATCCCGGGTGTGGAGGATGAACAGCTTCGAGACGAAGTCCTCGGGCTCCGTGGCGCGGGTTCCGGCGTTTCGCTCCGGGTCGACGAACGTGGTCCCGAGACGCTCGCCCCGTGCGTGGGCCCGGCTCAGCGCCACCGCCCGGGCCAGCATGGCGCCGCAAGTGGCGGCGTCGGCGAACCCGGGCACCACGAAGAACCCGTCGGTCTCCCAGCCCCGACGCTGCTCTGCGGTGAGTCCGCTCATGTCGCCCCTCCTGACTCCGGTCGGCTCCGGGCCGGCTCCCGTGTGACATCGGTACGGTCACCGAGGCCTGCCCGACCTCGTGGGTTAGCGTCGGAAATGATGACACACACGACGCACACCACGGCCCACTCGACCGACCGGGCGAGCGGCTGACGTGCGAGCCGTGAAGCGCACGCACCAGGGGATCGAGGTCCTCGACGTCGACGACCCCGGCGATGCCGGCGACGACACCGTCGTGGTCGAGGTCCGCTCGGCCAGCCTCTGCGGCAGCGACCTGCACCTGGTCGGCTTCGGGCCGCTTCCCGTCGTCCTCGGGCACGAGTTCGCCGGCGTGCTGCCCGACGGAACCCCCGTCGCCGTCGACCCCACCAACCCCTGCGGGACGTGTGCGCAGTGCGTCGGGGGGCAGCGCCACCTCTGCCGTTTCGGCGCCATCCTCGGCGTCACCCGCGACGGCGGGATGGCCGAGCGGGTGCGGGTGCGGCGCAACGCGCTCGTCCCGTTGCCGCCCGGTCTCCCGCCGGAGCACGCGTGCCTGGTCGAGCCGATGGCCGTGTCGGTGCACGGCTTGTACCTGGCCGGGATCACCGGCGGCGAACGCGTCGCGGTGATCGGGGGCGGCAGCATCGGGCTCGCCGCCGTCGCCGCGCTCGCCGACAACGGCGCATCGGTGGACCTCGAGGCGCGCCATCCCACCCAACGCGACGCAGGCGAGCGCCTCGGCGCCGTCGGTCCCGCTGCGGGCGAGTACGACGTGATATTCGAAGCCGCCGGCACGCAGAGCGCCCTCGACCGGGCCATCGAGCTCGTCCGGCCCGGCGGCGTCGTGATGTTCCTCTCGACGTTCTGGGAGGGGGTCGCGATCTCCGGGTTCGCCGCGGCGATGAAGGAGGCGACACTGCGCTGGTCGTTCACGCAGTCGCACCACAGCGGCGGGCGCGACGTCGACACCGCAGCCGCACTCCTCGCCCGTCGGCCCGAGATCGCCCGCACGCTCATCACCCACCGGTTCCCGCTCGCCGACGCGCCCGAGGCGTTCCGGGTCGCCGCCGACCGCGCCCACGGTGCGATCAAGGTCGTGCTGGACCCACCGGTCTGAACGCCGGTCTAGGGTTCGGCCATGCCCCCCTCACCGACCGGTCTCGACGCAGGTCTCGACGCGGTGCGCGTGTTCCTCGGTCCCGACGGCGCCGACGTCACCGCCACCGGCTGGGACCCGGGCTCCGGGCGGCTCTCCCT
Source organism: Actinomycetota bacterium (assembly GCA_046086425.1). Lineage (GTDB taxonomy): Bacteria > Actinomycetota > Acidimicrobiia > IMCC26256 > PALSA-555 > CAIUKV01. Next base: position 18,287 of record JBJSXO010000283.1, read on the forward strand.
GCGCCTGGAAGTCGCAAGCGCCGAGTGCGCCGAGTGCATCATCCCCCAGCCCCTGCTCGGGGAGCTCATGCTCGGCGCGATCCAGGAGCACGCACCGGAGGTGCGCGCCGTCGACCTCGACGACCCCCGGGAGAACGATCCGGAGATCGGCGCGCATTGACGTGACCGACGGGGCCGACCCGCACGGCACGGTTGCGCTGGTGACCGGGGCTGCCTCCGGGATCGGCGCCGCCAGCGCCCGCCTGCTCGCCGCCCGCGGTGCCCGGGTGGTGGCGGTCGACCGCTCGGAGGAAGAAGTTCGCGCGGTCGCCGCCGAGGTCGGCGGCACC
>JBJSXO010000284.1:0-7624 GCA_046086425.1 Actinomycetota bacterium
AGCTGTTCCTGGAACAACGGCACGCCGAGCGTCTTGGCCAGGCAGCCCTCCAGGACCGGGTGGGGGTAGGTGAACGGCTCCTCGCCGGTGCGGCGGCGCAGGTACGGGTGCACCGAGCCGCCCTGGATCGGCCCGGGCCGGATCAGGGCAACCTCCACCACGAGGTCGTAGAAGACACGTGGCCGCAGCCGGGGCAGCGTGCCCATCTGCGCCCGGCTCTCCACCTGGAAGACCCCGATGGTGTCCGCGGCACAGAGCAGGTCGTAGACCGCGTCCTCTTGGGGGATGGTCGCGAGGTCGATCTCGACGCCCTCGTGCGCCCGGACGAGGTCGATCGCGAGGTGCAGCATCGTGAGCATCCCGAGGCCGAGCAGGTCGAACTTCACCAGCCCGGCGGCCGCGCAGTCGTCCTTGTCCCACTGGAGCACCGACCGGCCCTCCTTGCGGGCCCACTCGACGGGGCAGAACTCCACCAGCGGGCGGTCGGCCATCACCATCCCGCCCGAGTGGATGCCGAGATGACGCGGGTAGTCGACCACCTGCATGGCAAGGTCCTGCGCCAGCGGAGGGGCCGGGATGCCGCCGTCGATCCCGGTGATGACGTCGAGCCCCGAGCTCCCGCGCGCAAAGCGGTCCACCTGGCGCGCGAGCGCATCCGCCTGCCCGGGTGAGCATCCGACCACCTTCGCCATCTCACGGAGCGCGCTGCGCGCACGGTAGGTGATGACGTTCGCCACCTGCGCGGCCCGATCACGCCCGTACTTCGCGTAGACGTACTGGATCACCTCTTCGCGACGCTGGTGCTCGATATCGATGTCGATGTCGGGCGGGCCGTCCCGTTCGGGAGAGAGGAACCGCTCGAACAGCAGTCCGAGGGTGACGGCGTCGGCCTTGGTGATGCCGAGCGCGTAGCAGACCGCACTGTTCGCGGCGCTCCCCCGCCCCTGGCAGTAGATGTCCTCTCGCCGGCAGAAGTCGACGATGTCGACGAGCACCAGGAAGTACCCGGGGAAGCCGAGCCGCTCGATCACGTCGAGCTCGTACGCGATCTGCTGCTGCGCCCGGGCGTGGTGCGGGTGGGTCGGCGGGTAGCGAACGGCGGCACCTCGGGCGGTGAGCTCGCGTAGCCACGACATGTCGGTGTGGCCCTCGGGCACCTCGAGATCGGGAAGGTCGGGTGCGGCGAGCCGGAGGTCGAACGCGCACTGCTGCGCGAGGTCGACCGTCCGCTCCACCGCTCCCGGCCAGCGGGCGAACCGGCGTCGCTGCTCGGCAGGGCTCCGCAGGTGGGCGAGTGGGCTGGCGGGGAGCAGACCGTCCATGTCGTCGAGCGTCCGGCCGGCGCGGATCGCGGCGAGCGCGGTGGCGAGCGGCCGCTGGGCGGGCGTGGCGTAGTGGACGTTGTTGGTCGCGATCACCTCGACGCCGGCACGGCCGGCGAGCGCGGCGAGCGCGTCGTTGCGGTGACGGTCGAGCGGGTCGCCGTGGTCCCACAGCTCGACGAACACCCGGTCGCGCCCGAACGCGTCGACGAGCCGGTCGAGCTCGTGGCGCGCCGCCGCCGGGCCGTCGGCGAGCAGCGCACGGGGCACTGCGCCCTGCCGGCAGCCCGTGAGCACGACCCAGGAGTCGTTGCCGGCCGACGCGCGGTTCGCCGTGCGGTGCACGGGCGCCCGGGCGTCCTCGGCCAGCCCGGCGAGGGTGAAGCGGGGCGCCCCCTTGGCCCCGGCGAGCTGGCCCCGGCTCAGCGCCCGGGCGAGCCGAGCCTGGCCGGCCGCACCCTCGGCGAGCACGACCACGTGCGCCGGCCCCGATGCGCCCCCGAGCAGGCCCATCTCCGCGCCGAACACGGTGGGGAGCCCCATCGGCTTGGCCGCCAGGGCGAACCGGACGATCCCGTAGAGGCCGTCGTGGTCGGTGACCGCCAACCCGGCGAGGCCCAGCCGAACGGCCTCGTCGACGAGCTCCTCGGGGTGGCTGGCGCCGTCGAGGAAGGAGAAGTTGGTGTGACAGTGCAGCTCCGCGTACCCCACGGCCGCATCGTAGGCGAACGTATGTTCGGTACGCCACGGCGGGGCGGGGCGGCGCCCCGCCCCCGGGCCGGTCGCTCAGGCCACGAGCCGGTCGGGCACCCGCGCCTCGAGCATCCGGCGGAACCCGTCGCGCCACGGCACCGTGCACCGGCCCAGCACTTCGTGCATCTTCGCCACGTCGGGCCACAACGGCGTCCACGCGTCCGGCCGGTACACGATCCGCGGCTGCACCCCGCACAGCGACCCGGCGTACGCGAGGTACTCCTCGGCCGAGACGGTCTCGCTGCCACCCCAGTTCACCGTGAGTGCCGGCACCGTGGCGACCTCGAGGGCCCGGATCCCGAGGTGCACGTAGTCGTCCTCGTAGATCGGGTTGTAGTTGTTGGGCCGGTCCGGGTGCAGCACGATCTCCTCGCCCGCGAGCATCCGCGCGATGCGGTCCCACGGCGCGCCCCCCTCGGGACCGTAGGTCGAGCAGATGCGGATGATCGTCGCCGGCACCCGGTGCTCGTCGGCCACGTGGCGCACCACCGCCTCACCCGCGATCTTGGAGAACGAGTAGTTGCCCGTGGTGTGGATGCCGGGCGGGTCGTCCTCGCGCAACGGACGCCGACCCTGGTACCGGTAGGTCGATCCGGTCGAGCAGTAGACGAAGCCACGACAGCTCGGCGCGACCGCCCGCATCAGCCGTCCCGTGGAGAGCGCGTTCACCTCCAACGCGAACTCCCAGTCGGCCGCCTCCCGTCCCAGCGCGGCCCCGGCGTGGAACACGTAGGTGAGCGCGTCGGGCAGGTCGTCGAAGCGCGCGTCGTGGAGATCGCCGACGACGGGCTGGATCCCCGCTGCGGCCACCTTGTCGATACCGGCCGGGTCCCGGTACCGGGCGAGACCGAAGACCGTATTGCCGTTCGCCGCCAGCGCGCGTGCGATGGGGAACCCCACCCGGCCCGCGGCGCCGGTGACCAGGATCCGCTGTCCCGTCAGCACGGTGGTGCCGCAGCCTCAGTCACGCGGTGCGGGCGCGGGCGCGGCGTCCTCCACGGGCGCGGTCGCATCGGGCCGTTCGGAGCCACGGTGGATGACGGTCATCCGGCCCACCAGCACGGCGACGACCGTCACGAGGTAGATCTGGCCCAGGAGCGCCTCGATGGTGGCGATCGAGCGACCGAAGTCGCTGGCCGCGGTGTAGTCCCCGTACCCGACCGTGGTCTGCGTGACGAACGAGAAGTACAGAAAGGTCTGGATCCCGGGATCATCGGTCTGCACGAAGAACGCGCCGGGGCCGAGTGCGGCGATCGTGGCGTAGACGAAGGCGAACATGATCCCGATGAGCAGGTAGATGCAGATCGCGCCGAGCACGGTTCGGATGTCGATCACCGGGCGCCGGTACAACGCGTGGGCGATGGCGACCGGGGCCGCGGCCACGAGCAGGACGTCGACCGCGAAGAACCAGCCCGAGATCGTGGAGGAGGACCCCCAGAGCAGCGACACGACCACGGCGACGATTGCGCCCACCACCGCGAACACGGCGATGCGGAACAGCAGCCGCCCCACCCGCGACGCGACCAGGGTGACGAGCAGGGTGACCCCCTCGAGCACCACGGCGACGACCCGCGTCGAGATATCCGGGGGGCTGGCCGACACCACCACGTAGGTGATGACGAGCAGCACGAACACCGCGCCGTACCGGTACGGCGGGAACCGGCGCTCCAGCCACGCCTCGACCCGGGTGGGGCTCGAGTTCACGGGTCCACGGGTGGTGCCGGCACCAGCCTGCGCGCGCCGAGGCGTCCCTCGAGGCCGAGGGTGGCGAGGTAGGCGACCGCCACCCCCACGATGATGAGCGGCCCCGTCGCGGCCCCCCCGCTCGCCGCGAGCACGGTGGCGATCACCACCGACGACAGCGGCAGCTTCAGGAACGACACGACCATCACCGCCATGCCGACTGCGACCGCGGGCGTCATCGGGAGCCCGGGGAGGTGGGACGCGGCGACCCCTCCGGCCGCCCCGAGGAAGATGGCGGGGAACGTGGGCCCGCCCCGGAACGCCGAGAGGCACAGGCCCCACGCCACGCCCTTGCACAGCATCACCATCAGCAGCGCGCCCACCGACCACGTCGCGGCGTCGCCGACCAGCCCGGGCAGCGCGTCCTGGCCCGAGAAGAGCACCTCGGTGGCGTCATGGGTGGTGGTCGCCGCGAACACCACGGCGAGCGCCGCGACGAGCACGCCGACCACGGGCACCCATACGAGCGGGCGCCGCGGCACGACCCGCAGCCCGGCGAAGCCGATGCCGCGCACGAGCTGGGTGACCAAGGCGCCCGCAAGGCCGAGCGCGATGGTCCACCCGACCAGCCCCCAGGTGATGCCCCCGAACTTCGGGAGCTCGAGGGGACTGAGGGAGTACGCCGCAGTGGGCAGACCGGTCCAGCGCGCAGTGCCGACGAAGACCAGCGACCCGACGCCCGCGGCCACCAGGCCGGGGATGAGCACCAGCGGGAGCGTGGCACCGCCGATGCCGGTTGCCTCGATGAGGAAGATGGCCGCCACGATCGGCGACCCGAAGATCGCGGAGATGGCGGCGAAGCTCCCGGCGGCGGCCATCGCGATGAGGAGCTGGGGTGGCGCGTCCCGCTTCGCCCGCTGCACCGCGAATACTGCGACTCCCGCCCCGATGGCGATGAGCGGCGCCTCGGGACCGAGCACGAGCCCGAGCCCGAGCGTTGCCAGCGCGGCGATCGCCACCCCCGGGACGGTCGCCGGCGAGCTGGCGCCCCCGGGCTGGAGGCCGTAGGCCGGGACGTGCCCACCGTGACCGGGAAGCCGGGTGACCGCGAGGGCCACCGGGACACCGGCCAACCCGAGGACGAGGACCAGGTACCACCCCGGCACGGTGTCGTAGCCCAGCGCGTCGGGCAGGTCGGAGAAGACGCCCACCTGTATCTGGTGCACCAGCTCGAGGAACCCCCAACTCACCAGGGAGACGAGCAGGCCGATCACGGCCGCCCCCACGACGACCACGACGAAGCCCCGGCTCTGCAGGATCGCCGCCGGATCGGGGGGCTCTGGCGATGCGGGCGTTGCGTCCCCGTCCCCCGCGCCCGTTGTCTCGTGGCTCATGCCGGCTCCTTCGCGGCGGTGAAGATATCCCACGCGACGCACGTCACCCGATGTGCTGCCGGGCCCCTCCCGCAGGCCGGCGCGCGCACCGGGCCGCTAGCGTGACCGGCCGGGCGGGGCCCGGGCCGAGATTCCCCCGGCGGACGAGCCCCGAAGGCGAGCCGTGGACGCACCGAAGACGTGCCGTAGACGTGCCGAAGACGAGGAGGACGTGATGGGTCTGGGTCCGATCGAGATGATCGTCGTCGGGTTCCCCGAGAACGAGTTCACCGGCGAGATCGCGCCGGCGCTCGCCGACCTGGTCGAGTCGGGCATCATCCGGCTGGTGGACCTGGTGTTCATCACCAAGGACGCCGCCGGCGACGTCGCCGCGCTCGAGGTCCACGAGCTCGACGACGACGTCTCGGGCGCGTACAACCAGCTTGTAGAGGCGCTCGACAGCCTCATCGGCGAGGAGGCCATCGAGGACTTCGGCGCGAAGCTCGAGCCCGGCTCGTCGATCGCCGTGCTGGTGGTGGAGCACGCGTGGGCGAAGGACTTCGCCGACGCGGTCGCCCACTCCGGTGGTGTGCTGCTCGAGTCGATCCGCATCCCCCGCCAGGTCGTCGACGAGCTCACCGCCTGAGCCCCGGCCGACTCCGCGACTACGACTGCACGTATCCGCATCCCAGGAAAGGACGACACCATGATCCGACGCCGAGGTGGACTGGTCCGCGCGGCCGCCACGACCGCGGTCGTTGCGGGAACCGCAGGTGCGGTCGCCCATCACCAGCAGGAGAAGTACGCCGCTGCGGACCAGGCTGCGGCCCCCCAGGTGGTCTACGCCGAGGCGCCGGCGGCTCCCGCAGGCGGTGACGACCTTGCCGCCCAGATCAGCCGGCTGGCCGACCTCAAGGCCCAGGGCGTGCTGAGCCAAGAGGAGTTCGACGCCGCCAAGGCGAAGCTCATCTCGGGCTAGGCCTCACGTCGGTGGGCGGCGCCTGCCCCCGGTCGGTCGACTAGTCGTAGACCGCCTCCACCGACGCGCGTCCCCCCTCGATCCCGACCAGGCAGGCCACCTCGCCATCGCCCGCCGTGTCGCGGGTGTCGACACCGGCGCCCACCACGACGTGCCAGAGCGCGCGGCGCCGGCGGCCCCGCCGGTCCCACCAGCGCACGTCGTGGACCCACGGCCCGGCCCAGGACCGCACCGGGCCGCCACCGCCCGGGAGCACGGCGCAACGGAGCCAGCCCGGGGGCGCCGCAGCCTCGCCGCGGCTCGACACCGACACGGGGCGACCGGTGGGATCGAGCAGCTCGGCGGCCACCGCAGGCGCGTAGACCCGACCCGGGGCGGGACCGGGCACGGCGCCCGGCCAGGCCGACGGCGGATCGGGAGGCTCCTTGCGATCTTCCCCCCACGGGACCCAACGGACCCGGTCGGCGGGGGTGCGGCCCCCCACCGGGACCGCCGTCACGACCGCGTCGTGCCCGAGCCGGCCCTGGAGCCGGGCCAGCACCCGGTCGGCCCGGTCCCGGGCCGCGGCGTCGCCACCCCAGAAGCCCAGCTGACGGCCGTCCGCCGGCACCACCTGCTCCGGCGTGAGCCGGATGAGGGTCAGCCCACTCGTGGCCCATCCCTCGGTGCCGCCGGACCGGTCCGGAGGGGCGTCGGCGCCGATCCACCCCTCGAGCTGCCAGCGGACCCGGGCCGTGAGCGCCGCCGCGGTGAGCATGCCCTCGTGACGCCAGCGGCGCGCCCGGTGCTCACCGTGCTCGGTCTCGGCCTCGACGGTCACCTCGACGCACGTGAGCCCGAGCGCCGCGAGCCGGGCGAGCAGACGGTCGGCCAAGCCCTTCGCCACGAACGCAGCCTCGTCGACCCGGGTGGCCGGCGGTTCGAGCTCCGCCGTCTCGACGAGATCGGGGGGCGGCGGGGCGGGCGGAGCGGCGTACGCGTCCAGCCCGGCCGCTCGACGATGGGCGCGCACCCCGGCAGGGCCGAACCGGGCCAGCACCGCCGACGTCGGGAGGGCCGCGAACGCGCCGAGCGTGGGCAGGCCCAGGCGGACCATCAGGCCGGCCAGGTCGGCGTCGCCCAGGGCCGCCACCGGCCACGGGGCGAGGAACGCCGGGGTGGCGCCGGGATCCACCACACGACCGGTGTCGGGGGACGCCGACCGCGCGGCGCAGTGCGCGGCGAACCGGCCGTCGGCGACGCCGACGCGCGCGTCGGGCACCCCCGCGGCGTGCACCGCGTCGAGCACCTGCCGGGCCAGTGCGGCGTCGCCGCCGAAGTAGCGCGACGGCCCCCGGGTCGGGAACATCAGCAGCCCGGGACGCTCGAGCACGAGGCGGGGCGTGATCGCCTCGACCGCGCGGGCCACCTCCTCGAACGCGCGCGCCGCCGCGGCCGGGTCGGCGTCGACGACCACCAACCCGGGACAGCGGGTCTCGGCCTCCCGGCGACGCAGCCCGGGGACCACCCCCTCG
>JBJSXO010000285.1:0-2124 GCA_046086425.1 Actinomycetota bacterium
CCCGCATCGGGTCGCCACCGGGCTTGCCGTCACGCGGCGGCGGCTCGAGCTTCACGACGTCGGCACCGAGGTCACCGAGCATCGCCGCGATCTGGGGTGCGGCGAACAAGATGGCGAGGTCGAGCACCCGTAGGCCCTCGAGCGCGCGCGACGGCTCGGTCTCCGGTTCCGTCATCGGCCCGGCCGCCTACTTCAGGATCTCGATGAGGAGCTCGTAGTAGCGCTTCTCACCGACGTTCTTCGCGGTCTCGATACCGCCCTTGTGCATCTCGACGACCATCGGTGCGCTCACCTCGGCCTCCAGGTACTCGCCGTGCGTCGGGCTGTCGGCCTCGGGAATCGCGGCAATCCGGTCGCCGTCGAGGATCACGAGCACGTAGTCGTGGTCGTGACGGTGCACCGCACCCGCCTCCCCCGGAGCGAGATCCATCTCCCAGACCCGGCAGTACTCGTTTTCGAAGAGCACCTTGGTGCCCACGCCTCCGAGCGTGCGTGCATCACGGCCCGTCTGGTGCTCCCCGTCGGCCGGCGCGACCTCTGCCATCGGGCGAATCTAGGTTCCCGGCGACGCGGCCGCCATGCCGACCCGCAACGCGCGCTCGAGGTCGGCCCAGAGGTCCTCCACATCCTCGCAGCCGACGCTCATGCGCAGCAGGGACGCCGGGATGCCGGCCTCCTCGGCCCAACGCGCCCGCCGCTCCATCGTGGTCTCGATTCCCCCGAGGCTGGTCGCGTGCACGATGACCCGCGTCGCCCTCGCCGCCGCCTCCGCTGCGGCTGCGCCACCCTGCACCTCGAACGCCACCATCGTGCCGGGCCCGACCATCTGAGCCGCAGCGCGCGCCGCGCCAGGGTCGTCGGCCAGGCCCGGGTAGCGGACCCGGGTGACCGCCGGGTGGGCTGCGAGCCGCTCGGCGAGCACGCCGGCATTGGCCTGGGCACGCTCCACCCGCACCGCGAGAGAGCGCAGGCCCCGCAGGGCGAGATAGGTCTCCATCGGCCCCGGGATCGCGCCGTACGACGAGCGGTGGCGGCGCAGCGCAGCGCAGCACGCGTCGTCGCGGGTGACCGTGACCCCGAGCACGACGTCGGAATGGCCGGCCATCAGTTTGGTCACGCTGTGCACCACCACGTCGGCGCCGTGGTCGAGGGGCCGTTGGAGCAGCGGGGTTGCGTACGTGTTGTCGATCGCGACCAGGGCACCCCGATCGTGCGCGCCCTGCACGACCGCGGGGAGGTCGACGATGCCGTTGAGCGGGTTGGTGGGCGACTCGAGCCACACCAACGCCGCACCCGTGGCCGCGTCGAGCACCGCTGCGGTGTCGGTGACGTCGACGAACACCGTCTCCCAGCGGCCCGGGGGACCTGCATCGCGCAGCAGCACCCGGGTGCCGCTGTAGCCGTCGGCCGGGGCCACCACCCGAGCCCCGATCGCAAGCGTGTCCAGCACCGCGGCGATCGCCGCCATCCCCGAGGCGAACACGAGCGCCGAGCCGCCCTCGAGCCCACCGATTGCCTCCTCCAGTGCCGACCAGGACGGGTTGCCGTCCCGCGCGTAGGCCACGGGACCGCCTGCGTGGTAGGCGGACGCGAAGGTGACGGGCTCGTTCAGCGGGGCGTCGGGCGTGGCGACCGGGCGGCCTGCGGTGATCGCCAGCGTCGCCGGACGCAGCCCCCCGCCGGCGTCCCCGGCGTCGACGTGCAGTGGCTGGGGCGACCGGGGCGGCGCGTCGGTCGACTCCCCGACACCGGGCAGCGGACAGGGTGTGCGTGCGTCGGGGTCGGGTCCGTCGGCCACCGGCTCAGGACGCCAGCCGGACCGGCAGCGACTTCAACGCGTTGTTCAGGTTCGACCGCATGCGCAACGGCGCTCCCGTCTGCTCGATCACGGGGAACCGCGTGAGCAGCTCGTCGAAGAACACCCGGCCCTCGAGTCGGGCGAGGTGCACCCCGAGGCAGAAGTGCTCTCCGATTCCGAACGACAGGTGCGGGTTCGGAGACCGAGTGACGTCGAAGCGGTCGGGGTCCTCGAAGACGTCCTCGTCACGGTTGGCGGATGTGTACATCATCGCCAGCTTGTCGCCAGCCTCGATCGCCTGACCGGCGATCTCGGTCAGTTCGGTC
>JBJSXO010000286.1:0-2885 GCA_046086425.1 Actinomycetota bacterium
AGCCGGTCGGCACCGTCGGCGCCATCGTGCCGTGGAACAGCCCGCACGGGCTCATCCCGCACAAGATCGGGCCTGCGTTGCTCGCCGGGTGCACCGTGGTCCTGAAGATGTCGCCCGAGGCCCCGGGCGCCGGCTACGTCACCGCGGAGGCTGCCGAGCAGATCGGCCTGCCCCCCGGAGTGCTGAACGTGGTCACCGCGGACCGCGAAGTGTCGGAGCTGCTCGTGCGGGATCCGCGCGTCGACAAGATCACCTTCACCGGGTCGACCGCGGCCGGCCGGCGGATCGGCGCCATCCTCGGTGAGCGGATCGGGCGCATGACGCTCGAGCTCGGCGGCAAGTCGGCGGCGGTGATCCTCGACGACGCCGACATCGCGGCCGCCGCGGCGACGATCGCCAAGCAGGAGTGCGTGATGACCGGGCAGGTGTGCTCCTCGCTCACCCGCGTCGTCGTACCGCGCGCCCGTCACGACGAGATGGTCGCGGCGTTGGCCGAGATCTTCGGGCAGGTACGCGTGGGAAACCCGTTCGACGCGCAGACCCAGATGGGGCCGCTGGCCGTGGCCCGTCAGCGCGACCGGGTCGAGGGGTACATCGCCCAGGGAATCGCGCAGGGCGCGACACTCGCCGTAGGCGGGAAGCGCCCGGCGCACCTCGACCGGGGCTGGTTCATCGAGCCGACCGTGTTCGCCAACGTCGACAACGCGTCGACCATCGCGCAGGAAGAGATCTTCGGGCCGGTGCTCAGCGTGATCCCGGCCGCCGACGAGCAGGACGCCGTCAGGATCGCCAACGACACGATCTACGGGCTGAACGCGTCGGTGTTCACCCCCGATCCGGATCGGGCGTACGCAGTGGCGCGCCAGTTGCGTTCGGGGACCGTGGGGATGAACTCCTTCCGCACCGACTTCGGGATCGCGTTCGGCGGGTTCAAGCAGTCGGGCATCGGCCGGGAGGGGGGCAGGGAAGGCCTCGGGCACTTCCTGGAGACCAAGACGGTGATCCTCGACGAGCCGTCGACGCCGTACCGGGGGACCTGACCATCGTGACGATGGCCACCGATCTTCGCTACGACCCGTACGACGTCGACATCGACACCGATCCGTACCCCGTGTTCCGCCGCCTCCGGGAGGAGGCGCCGTGCTACTACAACCCGGCGCACGACTTCTACGCGCTGAGCCGCTACGACGACGTGGAGCGCGGACTCGTCGACAAGGTGACGTTCAGCTCGGCGCGCGGTGGGATCCTCGAGCTCATCAAGTCGGGGATCGAGATCCCGACGGGGACCTTGATCTTCGAGGATCCCCCGACCCACACAATCCACCGCCAGCTCCTGTCGCGGGTGTTCACCCCGCGCAAGATGCTGGCGCTCGAGGACCGGATTCGGGCGTACTGCGTCGAGTCCCTCGACCCGTTGGTGGGCACCGACCACTTCGACCTCATCGCCGACTTCGGGGCGCACATGCCGATGCGGGTGATCGGGATGCTGCTCGGCATCCCCGATGAGGCCCAGGCCGAGGTGCGCAGCCGAGCCGACGCCACTATCCGGACGGAGCCCGGAAAGCCTCAGGAGTACGGAGACAGCTTCGACCCCGCGGCGGCCTTCTCGGACTTCGGCACCTACCTCGACTGGCGGACCGAGCACCCGTCCGACGACCTCATGACCGAGTTGCTGTTCGCGGAGTTCGAGGACGAGCACGGTGTGACCCGCCGTCTCGAGCGCGCGGAACTGCTCACGTACCTGAGCGTCATCGCCGGCGCAGGCAACGAGACGACGACGCGCCTGATCGGCTGGGCCGGCAAGGTCCTCTCCGATCATCCCGACCAGCGTCGGGAGCTCGCGGCCGACCGGTCGCTCATCCCGGGCGCAGTCGAGGAGTTGCTGCGTTACGAGCCGCCGGCTCCCCATGTCGGCCGCTACGTGACCCGAGACGTCGAGCTCCACGGCGAGACCGTGCCCGCCGGCAGTGCGCTCCTGCTCCTCATCGGTGCGGCCAATCGCGATGACCGTAAGTTCGCCGATCCTGACCACTTCGACATCCACCGGGAGGCTGGTCCGCACCTCGGCTTCGGCTACGGGATCCACTTCTGCCTCGGTGCTGCACTGGCGCGCCTCGAAGGCCGGGTCGCGCTGGAGGAGATGCTCGCGCGGTTCCCGGACTGGGAGGTCGACCTCGACCAGGCCCGGCTCGCGCCGACGTCGACCGTGCGTGGCTGGGAGACGCTGCCGGTCCGGATCCCGGGGGGCGGCTGATGGGTCTGCTCGAGGGCACGGTGGCGGTGATCACCGGTGCGGGATCGGGGATGGGGAAGGCGTCGACGAAGCGGTTCGTGGCCGAAGGCGCGCAGGTCGTGGCCGCCGATATCAGCGGCGCCCAGGACGACACCGCGGCCGATGTCGGCGCCGGGGTCCTGCCCGTGCACTGCGACGTCACGAGTGAAGCCGACGTGGCCGCGATGTTCGAAGCTGCGGTCGCCGAGTTCGGTCGGGTGAACGCCGTGCTCAACGTCGCCGGTCTCGGGATCGGAGGACCGATCCACCGGTTCTCGATGGACGACTACGACACGGTCATGAGCGTCGACCTGCGCGGGGTGTTCCTGGGCATCAAGCACGCCATCCCGCACCTGCGCAACGCCGGCGGTGGCTCGATCGTCAACTGGTCGTCGGTCGGCGGTCTGAACGCGTCGGAGCTCGGCATGCCGACGTCGGTGTACAACGCAGCGAAGGCCGGGGTGGTGTCGCTCACGAAGTCGGCGTCGGCGGAGTACGGGCGTACGGGCATCCGGGTGAACTGCATCTGCCCGGGCCCGACCAACACCCCGCAGTTCCGCCACAACCTCGACGATCCGATGATCGGCAAGATCGTGCGATCGGTCGAGCAGCG
>JBJSXO010000287.1:0-2636 GCA_046086425.1 Actinomycetota bacterium
ACGATCTCGACGCCGAACTCGGGCATCACGATCCCGAGCGCGGTCTCGTCGGCGCCGATCCGGAACCGCCCGGCGGCGCCGACGTTGACGTCACCGCTCAGGAGCAAGAACGCGCCCATTGCGATTGCGTGGCCCGTGCACGCGACCACCACCGGGACGGGAGCCGCAAGGAGCTTGTACGCGACCTCGAACCCGGCGCGCACCATCGCGCCGCGGGCGACGAGGTCGTCACCGGTCATCACCCCCAGGTCGAACCCGCCGGAGAAGACGCCAGGTCGGCCGGCGAGCACCAGGGGGCAGCGCCGGGCGAGCGCACGCTCGACGGCGTCGTCGATCGCGTCGAGCATGGCCAGCGACAGCGCGTTCGCCTTCCCGTCGTCCAGGGTGAGGAGCGTGTGGTCGGAGGCCTCGGTGACCCCGACGAGATCGGCCGTCACGACCCCGGGGGTGCCGCCGGGAGGAACGGGTTGATGTCGCCCGCAAGCCACCCGCCGTCGACCACGAACTCACCACCCGAGCAATAGCTCGCCTCGTCCGACGCGAGGAACAGCACCATGGACGCGATCTCCTCGGGGCGGCTCGCCCGGGCCAGCGGCAGGTGCCGGTGACCCAGGTCGAACTGCTCGGCAGGGACGTCGCCGACCATCGGGGTCCACACGCCACCGGGGTGCACCGAGTTGACCCGGATCCCGTGCTGGCCCAACTCCAGCGCCGCCGTCTTGGTCATGGCGCGGACGGCACCCTTCGAGCTCGAGTACGCCACCAGCCCGTTCTTGGAGCCGATCCCGTCGATGGACGAGATGTTGACGATCGAGCCGCCTCCGGCCCGTTGCATCGGCGCGATGGCCGCACGCATCCCGAGGAACGTCCCGACCTGGTTGATCATGATCACCTGGAGGTACTCGTCGAGTGTCGTGTCGGCGATGGCGGTGAAACGAAGGATGCCGGCGTTGTTCACCAGCACCGAGAGCGGCCCGAACCCCTCGGCCACCTCGATCGCGGCGTTCCAGTCCGCCTCGCTCGTCACGTCGAGATGGACGTACCGCGCGGCAGTACCGATCTCGGCCGCCACCGCCTCGCCCTCGGCGTCGAGCACGTCGCCGAGCACGACCTGCGCGCCTTCGGCCGCGAACATGCGGGCCTCCGCCGCACCCTGGCCGCGAGCGGCCCCGCTGATCACGGCGACCTTGCCGGCGAGCCGGCCTCTCGACGCTGCACTCATGCGCGCACCTCACCTCTGCGTCCTGCGGAACCGACGTCGTCGGACCCTACCCCGAGGCCCCTGTGGGTCAGGGCCCGTGGCCGACGCCAGGGTCCGGGGGCCCGAGCGATGAGCGTGGTGGTGGTGGTGAGTCGGCCTGTACGCCGGATTCTGTCCCGGAGCCGGGGCTCCGGTGGTGACCATCCCTCTCGGCCGGCGGTTGCCCGCCGACTCCAGCGGCCTACCCGGGGGTGTCTGCGGACGGGCCGCCCTCCCCCTGTCTGGCCTTGCTCCCGGTGGGGTTTGCCGAGCCACCCGGGTCACCCCGGGTGCTGGTGCGCTCTTACCGCACCGTTTCACCCTTGCCTGTGCGGGTCGCCCCGCCATCGGCGGTTCTTCTCTGTGGCACTTTCCTGCGGGTCACCCCGACTGGGCGTTACCCAGCACCGTGCCCTGTGGAGTCCGGACGTTCCTCGGACCGGTCGTGCCGGTACGCGGCCACCCGGCCGACTCACCACCGCTCGCCATTGAACCACGCGGGGCCCCCGGCGCCACCTGCACCCGGTCGGGCACGGCCATCTACGCTCTCGGGCGTGCTGGAACCGCTTGCCCACGCCGAGACCGCCCTGCTCGAGGAGCGGCGGCCGCTCACCCGCGCCGAGGTCGACGCCGTCGCCGCGCTCTCCCTCGACCACCTCCCCGATCTCGTCGCCCTCGCGCACAAGGTCCGCCTCGCCTACTGCGGTCCCTCCGTGGAGCTCGAGAGCCTCGTGAACGCCAAGTCCGGTGCCTGCCCCGAGGACTGCGCGTTCTGCTCGCAGTCGGCCCGCTACCAGACCGACGTCGATGTCTACGCGTTCCTCGACCTCGACGAGGTCCTCGACGCGGCGCGCGCCACCCGCGACGCCGGGGCCACCCAGTTCTGCATCGTGGTCGCCGTGCGCGGCCCGGAAGAGCGCCTGCTCACCAAGGTGATCGATGCGGTCCGGGTGGTCCAGGAGGAGACGGGCCTCGAGGTCGCCTGCTCGCTCGGACTCCTGCGTCCCGAGCAGGCCCAGCGCCTCGCCGAGGCCGGCGTCAGGCGGTACAACCACAACCTCGAGGCCTGCCGCGAGCTGTTCCCACAGATCTGCACCACCCACACCTACGACGACCGCGTCCAGACTGCGCGCCGCGCGATCGACGCCGGCATGGAGCTGTGCTGCGGGGGCATCCTCGGCATGGGCGAAACACTCGAACAGCGCGTCGACTTCGCGTTCGAACTGGCCGAGCTCGGGCCGTGCGAGGTGCCGATCAACCTCCTCGACCCGCGCCCGGGCACACCGCTCGAAGGGGGCGACACGCTCTCGCCGCGCGAGGCGCTGCAGGCGATCGCCCTCTACCGGCTGATCCTGCCCGACGCCTGGCTGCGCCTCGCGGGCGGGCGCGAGCGGGT
>JBJSXO010000288.1:0-9280 GCA_046086425.1 Actinomycetota bacterium
GCCCATGCGTCCCATCGGGCTCTGGGCGTACAGCCGCTCCTGCGCCGCCTCGGGCATGAACTGCATGATCGCGGTCATGTTGGTCGCGACGAAGCCCGGGCCGATCGAGTTCACCCGGATGCCCGCGCCGACGAGCTCACGGGCGAGCTTCTTGGTGAGCCACCACACCCCGGCCTTGGACACCCCGTACTGGGGTGATCCGGCGTCCGGGTGCTTCGCGCCGATCGAGGCGATGGTGACGAGGCTCGCGCCGTCGGCGCAGCCGTGGTCGAGCATCGCCCCGACGCAGGCCTGGAGCGACTTCAACGTGCCGGTGAGGTTGACGTCGATCACCGACTGCCAGTCGTCGAGGTCGAGATGGACGAAGGCGCGCGCGGGGTCGGGCTCCCAGCGCTCCCGCATCGACTTCTGCGCGAGCTCGAGGTCGCCGGACACGTAGCCGCCGCTCGCGACCCCGGCTGCGGTCACCAGCACGTGCAGCCCGTCGTACCGCTCGATGGCGGTGCGGGCCATCGTGTCGTTGTCCACGCGGCTGGTCACGTCGACCGGCACGAAGGTGGCGCGTCCACCGGCCTCCTCGATCATGCGCACGGTCTCGTGCCCGGGTCCGTCGAGCAGATCGGCCACCACCACGGCCGCGCCCTCCTCGGCGAAGCGCACTGCGGTGGCCCGGCCCAGACCGTTGCCCCCGCCGGTCACCACTGCGACCTTCCCGGCGAGCCGACCCGTCGTGCCGGTAACCGGCGTGTCAGGCATGTCCGGCATGCGGATCGTCCCCCCGGGCGAGCGCCTCCCGGTGGTCGGGATGCGCGATCTCGACCAGGAGCCTCGCGCGCTCCTCGTCGCTGCGGCCACGCAGGTCGGCCACGCCGTGCTCGGTGACCACGACGTCCACGTCGGTGCGGGCCGTGGTGGTCACCCGGGGCCGGGGGACGATGGTCGAGCGGCCCCGGTACGCCGAGCGGCACACGACGACCGACACGCCGTCGGGGCAGGCGCTCGCGCCACGCGCGAAGTCGGGGTGGCCCCCCACCCCACCGACCACGTCGGCTCCGAGACGCTCGACGTTGACCGCGCCGTCGAGACCCACTTCGAGCGCGGTGTTGAGGGCGACGAACTGTGGGAGGGCGGCCAATCGGGCCGGGTCGTGCGTCTCGGTCGACGGCGCGAGGCGCAGGCGGCCGTCGCGGGCGAGGTCCGCCAGCGCGTCGCCGCCCCACAGATAGCCGGCGACTGCGGTGTCGCGTAGGCGACCGGTCGCGGCCAGTTCCACCACCGCGTCGGTGGCGAGCCCCGAGAAGAGGCCGACCGGGCGGTCGAGGTGGCGGACCACGGTGTCGAGCAGCGTGCCGGGCCCGTACTGGATCGTGGGCTCGGCGGGAAGCACCCGCGCGACGTTCGCGGCGATGACGCGGTCGACCGCATCGGCCTGATCGACCGCGCCGACCGCGTCCACGCGCGGCGGGACCGGGGTCGCGGTCCCCTCCACCACCGCGATCACGTTGCCCGGCACCACCGGGCCGCTTACCCCCGGGCCGGCGGGGTCGACCTCCACGACCACGACGTCGGCCAGCGCCGCCGCCGCGGGGCCCCACCCCACGCTCCCGCCGAACACGAACCCGTCCCCCACGGGACGGCCGCGCACCACCGTCGCAATCGGCCGGGGCAGCCCGGCGAGGAATCCGGGTACCGCCGAGAGCCGCACCGGCCGGTACACGGCGCGCGCCTCGCGGATGGCGCCCCGCACGCCGTACCCGCCCATCAGCGCGTCGGCTCCCGCAAGCGCGTCGGTCCAGACCCGGTCGCCGGGCAGCCAGCCCACCACCACGCGCCGTCCCGCGACCGCGCCCCCGCCGAGACGCCCCTCCGCCGCCAGCATCCCGGGGACGATGTCGGCGCCGTCGGCGCCGTCGGCGAGCACCAGCGTGTCGACACGATCGAGCATCGCGCCGAGCGACGGATCGAGGGTCATGGCCCCTCCTCGGAGGGGTGCGCAGGGGTACGGGGACTGCGGAGGATCAGGTCCAGTCGAGGCTGAGCATGTCGATCGCGTTGCCGCGCACGACCTTGTAGATCAGCTCGTCGGACAGCCCCTCGCACATCCGCGCGACCTCGGCCTTGGTGTCGGGCCACGACGTGTCGGTGTGCGGGTAGTCGGTCTCGAAGCAGACCTGGTTCACCCCGATCTCGTCGAGGCTCTTCATCCCGTGGTAGTCGGAGGTGAAGCAGCCGAACACCCGGCCGTAGTAGTAGGTCGAGGGCTTGACCGGCATGCGCTCCTTGTTCTCCATCCACCCGTCGTGGTGGTCCCACACGTAGTCGGACCGCTCGATCGCGTAGGGGATCCAGCCCACCTGGGCCTCGGAGTAGGCGATGCGCAGCTTGTCGAACCGAGGCAGCACGCCCCACATGTACTCGCCCAGCGACGTCATCGGGTTGTTGAACGCGATGCTCGCGCTCGCGCCCCGCGGCGCGTCCGGGGAGCCGGTGGGGTTGGTGGACGACGAGCCCACGTGCATGCAGATCACGGTGTCGGTGTCGTTGCAGGCCTGGAAGAACGGGTCCCAGTACCCCGAGTGGATGCTCGGCAGGCCGAGCGCGGTGGGCAGCTCGCTGAAGCAGACCGCGTGCACGTCGCGCTGCGCGTTGCGCAGGACCACGGCGGCCGCGAGCTCCGGTTCCCACAGTGGGATGATCGCGAGCGGGATGTGGACGCCCGCCCCGCACCACTCCTCGACCATCCAGTCGTTGTACGCCTGCACGCAGGCGAGGGCGAGGTCCTTGTCCTTGCCCTCGTAGAACGTCTGCCCGCAGAACCGAGGCATGGTCGGGAACGGCAGCGACCCGTCGACCCAGTTCTCCTCGAACTCCTTGATGCGGGCGTCGCGGTCGTAGCAGCCCGGCCGCATCTCCTCATAGGTCATCGGGACCATCTTCATGGCGGAGCGGTCGAACTTCGACTTGTCGCCACCCGGCGTCGCCGACAGCGGGATGGCCACGTGGCTCTTGTGGACGTAGACGATCTCGTCCTCGTACACCCACGCGTCGCCCCAGGTGCCCTCGGGGTCGAGCGGCATGTCGTACTTGGCGCCCCGGACGAGGGTCATCTTGCCGAAGCGCTCCCGCACGATCCGCGGGCCCTGCTCCCGGTACTTCTCGGGAAGCCAGTGCTGCCACACGTGGGCGGGCTCCACCACGTGGTCGTCGACGCTGATGATCTTCGGGATGTCTGACATGGCCGTCAGCCTATCCCGGTTCGGGTACCCCGGTCTCCACGGGGGCCGGCCCCGTTCGGGGGAACGTGTCGGTGCGGCGCAGCGCCGGGAAGCCGAACCACCAGGCGAACGCCGTGACCACCGAGGCCACGCCGCCGAGCACCACGGCCACCGCCGGGCCGAAGATCTGGCCGGTCACCCCCGACTCGAACGCCCCGAGCTCGTTGGACCCGCCGATCAGCACCATCTCCATGGCCAGGACCCGGCCCCGCATCGCGTCGGGGGTCAGCAACGGCACCAGGGTGGACCGGATGTAGACACTGATCGCGTCGGCGGCGGCCGCCACCGCCAGGGCCGCGAACGCAACGGCGAAGCTGGTGGTCACTCCCAGCACGATCGTCCCCGCGCCGAACACGGCGACCGCGACCAGGAGGGTCGTGCCGATGTGGCGGCGCAGCGGGCGCAGCGCCAGCCCGATGGTCATGAGCGCGGCGCCGATGCCGATCGCCGCGCGGAGCCAGCCGAGACCGACGGCGCCCACACCGAGTCGCTCCTCGGCGATCGCGGGGAGCAGCGCGACCGCCCCGCCGAACAGCACGGCGACGAGGTCGAGGGTGATCGCGCCGAGCAGCACCGGTTCGCGCCGGATGAAGCGGTAGCCCTCGAGCGCGTCCTGGAGGGGCCGGTTCGGGCCCGGGTCGGGCGACTCGGAAGCGGGCTCGGAAGCGCTGGCGAACGCCTCCAGCTCGCTCGGCTCCATTGCGTCGAGCGCCTCGGCGAATGCCACGGGCACGTGGTGGCGCGGCTGCACGTGGGCGGCGTAGCGCAGCGTCGGGGCGGTGACCGCGGCCGCGAGGAAGAGCCCGGTCACCACGACGAAGGGCAGGACCGGATCGACGGCGTAGAGCACACCGCCGAGGACCGGACCGATGATGGCCGAGATCTGCCAGGTCCCCGAGTAGCGGACGGTGAGCCACGGCAGGTGCGCATGGGGCACCAGGTCGGCGGGCATGGACCGCACCGCGGGAGCCGCGAACGCGCGGGTGATCCCGAATCCCGCGACCAGCACGAAGATCGGGGTCGCCGAGGAGGGCGACGACGCCGCGTACCAGGCCAGGCCGGCCGCGGTCGCGGCCTCGCCGAACAGCGCAGCGCTCGCCATCCGCCGCCGGTCGAGGCGATCGGCGAGCGTGCCGGTGAGCAGCACGAGCACCAGCGACGGCAGGAACTCGACGAGACCGAGGATGCCCAGCGCGAACTCGCTACGGGTCAGGTCGTAGACCTGCTTGCCCAGGATGGTCGTGAGCGCCAGCGCGCCGATCGAGGAGCACGCCTGCATGGACAGGAACCGCCAGACCGAGCCGCGCTGGGCGACGAACTCGGCGTGCCCCGGGTCAGTCATCGTCGCACGCTATCGACCCGGGTCTGGCGCGCGCCGCAGGCGCACACCAGCGCCGCCTACGTCAGGGGCCGGTCGGGATCCGGGCCCGCCGCGCCCCGGAGGGCCGTGTCGAGCTCGGCGGCCGTGCGCTCGCTGAAGCCGCCCCTGCCCTGCCAGCGCACGCAGCCCGCGCGGTCGACGAGCACGACCGCGATGGTGCCCGTGCTCACGAGGCCGAGCGCAGCCCTCACCCGCTGCACGTCGGTGTACGCGGTGAGCGTCCGCGCGCGCACCGTCCGGTCGGGGATGGCCCGGGCCATCCCACCGTCGATGAACGGCCGCATCGGCGACCACAGCACCCCGATGGTCGGCACCTCGTAGTACCGGAGCCCCGGGTCGCGCGCGCACCGGGCGTCGAGCCAGGCGGTCCACGAGTCGACCATCACCTGCTGTTGACGGCGGAAGGCGACGAGCAGCACGCGGCGCTCGCCGTCGAGGCCGTCGGGATCGACACGCGGCGGCCGTCGAGGTCCCGGGCGTCGATCCTCGGGAACTGCCGCGCCATCGGTCGAGGGTACCCACGGCCCGCGTGCCGGCGCCGTCGTAGGATCCGCCGCGTGGACCCGGTCGACGCGTGGAACGAGATCGACGCGGCGATCGCCTTCGCGGTCGCCCGGGTGGTCGACGACCCCGACCCCCGCACCGACCGGGAGACCGCCGACGGGCACCGCTACGTGACGCGCATCCTCGCCGCGGTCACCGAGAGCGCCCTGGTGACGCGCGACCCCGACCGCCCCGCGTTCGCGCCCATGCTGGCCTCGACCCGGCACCTCGGCGCGGCAGGTCCCGACATCGACTACGACGTCGCGTCGCTGCACCCCGGGCGCGCCTACCGGGTCTCCGGGCGCCGGGGCGGAGCCACCTACGTGGGCATCTGCCTCTACGACGGCGGCTCCGACCGGGGCCCGGCGGCGCTGCTCGACTCGGTCGACGTCGACTCGATCGCCGTCGGGCCCGACGGCACCTTCGCCTGGGAGTTCCGCCACGACGCCGCGGTACGGGTGATCGTCCGGCAGTACTTCCACGACCGCGCGATCCAGCCGCCGGGTGAGTTCGCGATCGCCTTCACCGACGCAGACCCGGCCCCGTCCCGCCTGCCCTCGACCGGTCAGGTGACCGCCGCGCTGCGCGGCATCGCGGTCCAGCTGCGGTGGAACGCCCAGCTCAACCAGCTCTGGGGCGCCGAGCACCGCGCCACGCCGAACCGGTTCGTGCGCCAGTCGGCCGCCGAGATCGCCGCTGCCGTGCCCAACCCCGACGTGACCTACGCGTTCGCGTGGTGGCGGATCGACCCCTGCGAGGCCCTCGTGGTCACGCACCGACCGCCAGCCGACTGCGCCTACTGGGCGTTGCAGGTGTGCGACCGCTGGTTCCAGGCCTACCCCGACCGGCGCAGCAACCGCAACGACGGCGAGGTCGTCGCCGAGTCCGACGGCTCCGTCCGCCTCGTGATCGCGGCGAGCGATCCCGGGCACCCCAACTGGCTCGACACCGGTGGCCATCACCTCGGCACGATGTTCTTCCGGTGGCTGCACGCCGACCCCGGTGCACTGCCGGCGTGTGCCGTGGTGCCGGTCGGCGAGGTGTCGGGCCCGGCCTAGGGTCTCGGACGCAACCCCGCAAAGGACGTGAAGGAGCGACGCTCATGAAGTACGTGGAAGCGGGCGGCGTCCGGGTCTCGGCCATCGGGGTCGGCTGCTGGCAGTTCGGATCGAAGGACTGGGGCTACGGCAAGGACTACGGCGAGACGACGGCGCTCGACATCGTGCACACCGCGCTCGACCTCGGGATCACCCTCGTCGACACCGCGGAGGCGTACGCGCGGGGAGCATCAGAGGCGATCGTCGGTCGCGCCCTCCTCGGGCGCCGGGCCGAGGCGTTCGTGGCGACGAAGTTCACCCCGGCCGTGCCGACCGCGGCGCGCGTCGTGGACCACGGCCGCCAGTCGGCGCTGCGCCTCGGCGTCGACACCATCGACCTCTACCAGATC
This sequence comes from Actinomycetota bacterium, assembly GCA_046086425.1. Lineage (GTDB taxonomy): Bacteria > Actinomycetota > Acidimicrobiia > IMCC26256 > PALSA-555 > CAIUKV01. The sequence continues at coordinate 6,647 of JBJSXO010000288.1, forward strand.
CACTGGCCCAACCCAGTCTTCCCGCTGCGCCCCCAAGTCGACGGCATGCGGACCCTCGTCGACGAGGGTGTCGTCGCCCACGTGGGCGTGTCGAACTTCGGCGCGCAGCGGTGGGCCCAGGCCGACGCCGCGCTCGGGCGCCCGGTGCTGTCCAACCAGGTGCACTTCTCGCTGCTGTACCGCAAGCCCGACCGCACCAACGTGCCCTTCGCCCAGGCCCACGACCGGATCGTCATCGCCTACAGCCCCCTCGAGATGGGCGTGCTCGGGGGTCGGTACTCGGCCGACAACCCGCCGCCCGGCGCAGCCCGGAGCCGTAGCCCGCTCTGCCTGCCCGAGAACCTGGCCCGCGCCGAGCCGTTGCTCGAGGCGCTGCGCCGCATCGCGTCCGCCCACGACGCGACCCCGGCGCAGGTCGCGCTGGCCTGGCTCATCCGCAAACCCCACGTGGTCGCGATCCCCGGCGCCAGCTCGGTCGAGCAGCTCCGCCACAACGCCGCCGCGGCCGACCTCGACCTGACCGACGCGGAGGCGGAGGAGCTCACCGGCGAGTCCGACGCGTTCACGCCGTTGGGTGGCGTCGACACCGCAACGGGGCTGGCCCGCCGGCTCCGGCCCCGCCGGGCGTGACCCGGGCCCAGCTGTCGGCCGAGGCGCTGGCGCGGTGGGGCGACCCGATCCGCCGCGTGGTGCCCGACGTCGAGCTGGTCGCCTACGACCCCGACCTGAAGCGGATCCCCGGTGATCCGCCCGAGGTCGGCTGGCTCTCGGTCGACGTGCTCCGCAGCGCCGACCCCGAGTTCGTTGCGGCGCTCGCCGCCGCCGAACCACTGCGGTTCGTGCAGTCGGCGGGGGCCGGCCACGACACCTGGCACTTCACGCAGCTCCTCGCCCGCAACGTGCGGCTCTGCACCGCGCACGTGAACGACGTGCCCATCGCCGAGTACGTGCTGCGCGCGGTGCTGGACCGTTTCCAGCGCGCGGATCGCTGGCGGGCCGGCCAGGCCCACCACCACTGGGAGCACCACGAGTGGCGCGAGGTCGCCGGGAGCACGTGGCTCGTCGTCGGCGTCGGTGCGATCGGCGCTGCCGTCGCGCAGCGGGCGCGGGCGTTCGGCGCTCGGGTGGTCGGCGTGCGCCGCACACCCGACGGCAACGAGCCCGTCGACGAGATGGTCGGTCCCGGTGCGCTCCCGGCCCGGCTCCCCCACGCCGACGTCGTCGTGCTCAGTCTGCCCGGCGGCCCGGAGACCCGGAACCTCGTCGACGCCCCGTTCCTCGCCGCCATGCGCACCGACGCCGTGCTGGTGAACGTCGCCCGCGGGTCGATCGTCGACGAGGAGGCGCTGATCACCGCGCTCGACGCCGGCCGCCCCGACTTCGCCGTGCTCGACGTGACCCACACCGAGCCCCTCCCTCCCGAGTCGCCGTTGTGGGCGCACCCCCGGATCGTGGTGACGCCCCATTCGAGCTCGGGCGGGCACGGGCGCTTCGCCCGGGGTGCCGACCTGTTCGCCGAGAACCTGCGGCGGTACACCACGGGGGAGCCCCTCCTGCACGAGGTGTGAACGCAACGGGTGGCCCCGACGGCACCGGTCGACCTCGTACCGTGAAGCGATGGCGGTGCGGTCCCGACGGAGAGTCGGCCTCGGCGTGGCGTTCGCGCTCGCCGTGACGCTGCTGCCGGCGTGCGCAGGCGGGGGCTCGGGACCGGAACAGACCGTGGGTCGATACCTGGACGCCTGGCGCGCGCAGGACTACGCGGCAATGGCGACGATGGTCGCCGACCCACCTCCCGACTTCGCGCGGTTCCACCGCGACCTGCTCGACGAGGTGCGCGCGACCCGGCTCACCACCGAGCGGGACGGCACGATCGACGCGCGCGGGGACCGCGCCTCGGTGGCGCTCACGAACACCTTCACCTCGCCGCCGTGGGGCGACTGGGTGCGGACCGGGCGGCTGGACCTGCTGCGGCGGAACGGGACGTGGAAGGTCCGGTGGTCGCCCCGGGCCGTGGACACGGTCCTCGGCGACAGCGGGCGCTACTCGGCCCGGATCACCTGGCCCGAGCGCGCTGCGGTCACCGGAGCGGGCGGTCAGGCGCTCACGGTCCTCGCACCCATGACCCGCGTCGGCGTCCAGGGCAGCCGCATCACCGATCCGGCGCCGCTGGTGGCGGCGCTCCTGCTGACGGGCGCCACCCAGGAGACGATCGACGCAGCGCTGAAGACCGCCGGCGAACATCCCGACTGGTTCGTGCCGGTCGCCGAGATCACCGCCGCGCGGTACGCCCAGCTCAAGGACGCGATCTACCCGGTTCCGGGCACGGTGTTCCAGCAGTTCGCCACGCGCACCGCGCTCACGCCCGGGCTCGGCGCGCACGTGGTGGGAGAGACCGGGCCGATCACCGCCGAGCTGCTCACCCGGCTCGGCGCTCCGTACGGCCCCGACGACCGGGTCGGGCGCTCGGGGATCGAGGCGCAGTACGAGGCGCGGCTGGCCGGGACGCCGGGTCTGCGGGTCGACGCCGTGGACCGCACCGGCACCGCAGTAGCCACCGTGGCCGAGTTCGCGGCCACCCCCGGGAGGGCCGTCGGCACCACGATCGACCCCGCGGTGCAACGCGCGGCCGAG
>JBJSXO010000289.1:0-7787 GCA_046086425.1 Actinomycetota bacterium
CGGCCAGGCCGACGAGGCCGATGCTGATCGCGAAGAACTCGAAGATCATGAGTCCGAGCCCGACGACGAAGAGGAAGTAGGCGACCGACGGTCGGATCAGCCCGTGCTGGAGCTGCGCGCCGAGACCCATCCCGTCGAAGACCACCTCCTGGTTGGGCTGCAGGCGACGGTCCCGTCCCTGACCGACCACCGTGGCCGTGTTCAGCGTCACCTCGCCGGCGGCGGTCGTGACCGTCTCGCCGTCCATGCTCACCACGACCTCACCGAGCGTGGGGCGCACGCCGTCGACGACACCGAGCCGCTTCGCGGTGGTCGCCGAGAACTCGGTCCGTGCCGAGCGCGCCGCCGCCTCCGGGTCGCGACCGTTGCGCTCGGCGAGCCGGGCGAGGTCGGCGGCCAGCGCATCGGGGGTGACGGCGTCGGGCTCGTCGAGGCGGACCGGGTCGCCCGGACCCACCGACGCGCCGTTGGCGACGAAGGCCCGGGTGGACGCCTGGAGCACCAGCAACGCCCCACCCCGAGCGGAGCCCCCCGACGGGCCGGCCCACGCGACCACCGGCACCCGCGAACGCTCGATCATCCGGACGATCTCGTCGACGTCGACGTCGACCGATCCCCGGGAGTCGATCTGGAGCACCACCATCGTGCGGCGCTGGGCGTCGGCCGCCTCGAGGGCGTCCTCGACGAGCGCGGCCGTCGGCGGGTCGAGGAGCCCCTCGACCTGTACCACGGCGATGCCCCGGTCCCCGGGCGCCGCCGCCCCGGCCGGGGGCAGCAGCGCCAGGAGGCCGGCGCCGAGGAGGACCACCCCGGCAAGCAGGCGCGCGACTCGCCGCCCCCCCACCGAACGGGTGCGGGGTGCCGCCGTAGCATGCGAGGCATGGAGCTTGCGCAGTTCTGCGCCTCCTCCCGGATCGTGATCGTCGCGGGCAAGGGCGGGGTCGGGAAGACGACGGTCGTCGCCACCCTCGCCACCGCGGCCGTCCGCAGCGGTCTGAGCGTGCTGGTCGTCGAAGTCGAGGGGAAGTCGGGTCTGTCGGCCGCGCTCGGCCTCCCTCCCCTCGCCTACGAGGAGGTGGAGGCTACGCCGGGACTCCGGGTCCGTGCCCTCTCGGCCGACGACGCCCTCCTCGAGTACCTCGACCAGCGGGGCCTGCAGCGGATCTCCAGCCGGCTGGTGCGCTCGGGGACCCTCGACGTGATCTCCACCGCGGTGCCCGGGATGCGCGACATCCTGCTCCTGGGCAAGGTCAAGCAGCTCGAGCAGTCCGCGTCGGCGCCCGACCTCATCGTGCTCGACGCCCCGGCAGCCGGCCACGCGATCACGTTTCTCACCTCGGCACGCGGCCTCCAGGACGCCGTGCGGGTCGGGCCGGTGCGCCACCAAGCCGACGAGGTGGTCGCCATGCTCGGCGACCCGGCCCGCTGCCAGGTGATGCTCGTGACCCTGCCCGAGGAGACGCCGGTGAACGAGGTCGCCGAGACCGCATTCGCGCTCGAGGACCGGGTGGGGATCGTGCTCGGTCCGGTGGTCGTGAACCAGTGCCTGCCCTCGCGCTGGAACGGCAGCCCCCACGCCGTCGCCGACGCGACCCTTGCGCGCGTCGATCTCCGAGCCGACGACGCGATCGCGCTCGACGCCGCCACCGGGTTCGTCGGTGCACGGCGCGCGATCCAGCAGGCCCAGATCGTGCGGCTCGCCGAGCGGCTCCCACTGCCCCAGGTCCACCTGCCCTTCCTCGACGAGGAGATCGGGCCCGACGCCGTCGGCCTGCTCGCCGACGCGTTCGCCGCTCAGGTCACCGAGATGCGAGCACCCCGATGAGCGACCCGGCGGCGAACGACCTCGCCGCGCTCGTCGAGACGGCCCACGTGCTCCTGTGCTGCGGCACCGGCGGGGTGGGCAAGACCACCACGGCCGCGGCGCTCGCCCTCGAAGGCGCACGCCGGGGCCGCCGGGTGGCGGTCATCACCATCGACCCGGCGCGCCGCCTCGCCGACACGCTCGGGCTCACCGGCAGCCACGACCACGAGGTCGACCGCGCGCTCTGGGACCCCGAGGGCCGCGCGCCGGAACGGAGCCGGCTGGTCGCGCTGATGCTCGACACCGCGGAAACCTTCGACGGCCTCGTCGGCCGCTACGCAGAGAGCGAGGAGCAGCGCGACCGCATCCTCGAGAACCGCTTCTACCGCAACCTCGCCGGTGCGCTCTCGGGGACCCAGGAGTACATGGCGATGGAGCGCCTCCACGAGCTGCACGAGACCGGCGACTACGACCTCATCGTCGTCGACACGCCTCCGAGCCGTCACGCCCTCGACTTCCTCGACGCGCCACAACGGCTGATCCGGCTGCTCGACAACCGCGTCTTCCGCGTGATGATGGCCCCGGCGCGTGGGGCGTTCCGGGTGGCCAGCGTGGCCCTGCACGCGTTCGTCCGCCAGGTCGGGCGGGTGGTCGGTACCGGGGTGATCGACGACGTCATCGCCTTCTTCCGCGCCTTCGAGGGAATGGAGGAGGGGTTCCGGGCCCGGGCCGATGCCGTACGCACCCTGCTCGCCGAGGACTCCACCGCATTCGTGCTCGTCACCTCGCCCCGGCAGGACTCGATCGACGAAGCGGCGTACTTCGCCGACCAGATCGCGACCCACGGCTTGTCGGTCAACGGGCTCGTGGCCAACCGGGTCCACCCCCCCTTCGCCGCCCCCGACGCCGTGGCCGGTCTGCGCCGGCGCGCCGAGGCCCTCCGCAACACCCCGAGCGGCGACGAGGCCTCGGGGCCCGACGCCGAGGCCGCCCGCCGGCGCCTCGCCGACCGCTTCGACACCCTGGCCGACCTGTCTGCGCTGGCCGACCGCGAGCGGGCCCGGCTCGCCGGCGTCGCGACCCGCATGGGCACGACCGCGGTGTACGTGCCGTTCCTCGACCACGACGTGCACGACATCGCCGCCCTGCACGAGGTGGGCCGGCACCTGGTCGGCTAGATTCCGCCCGATGGCCACCGTCCTCGTCGCCGCCTACGGCCAGTGGATCCGCGACCAGGTCCGCACCGCCCTGGCCGCGTCCGACACCACCGTGCTCGAGGTCACCCGGGGCCAGGACGTGCGCGACGCCGTCGCCGGGTACGAGCCCGACCTCGTGATCCTCGACATGCAGATCGCCAACATGGGCGGCGTCGCGGTGGCGATCGACCTCCACCACGAGTCCGAGGCGGGGCGCCTTCGCGACGCCAAGATCCTGCTGCTGCTCGACCGCGAGCACGACCGCTTCCTCGCCAAGCGCGCCGACGCCGACGCCGTGCTCGTGAAGCCGATCGACGCCGGCACGCTGCGTCGCACGATGAAGCAGCTCCTCGCCACGACCGAGCCCGCCCCGACCTGAGCGCGGGTTCGCCCGAACCCGGCGACCCCGGGGCCCGAGTGGGCTCCCCGCTACACTCTTGCTTCCCCTACGGGCTGTGGCGCAGTTTGGTAGCGCGCTTCGTTCGGGACGAAGAGGTCCCGGGTTCAAGTCCCGGCAGCCCGACCACGAGTGAATAGCCTCGGTCCGTGACCACCGCGCGCCGTATCGGAGCCGAGGACTCCACCACCCGCGTCGCGCTCCTCGACGCGGCCCAGGCCCTCTTGGAGGACGAGGGCTACGCAGCGGTGACCTCCCGAAGGGTCGCCGCGAAGGCCGGGGTCACGCCTCCGCTCGTCCACTACTACTTCCGCACGATGGACGACCTGCTCGTCGCGCTCGTCCGGCGCGGGGCCGAGCAGAGCCGCGAACGCCAAGCTGCGGCGCTGGCGTCCGACCAGCCCCTGTGGGCGCTGTGGGAGACGACCACCGACCCGGCGGGCCGCACGGTCATCACCGAGATGGCCGCGCTCGCGAACCACCGCAAGGACCTGCGGGCCGAGATCGCTGCGCTCGCCGGGGAGCTGCGGGCCGAGCAGATCGCCGCGCTCGCCCCGGTGCTCGACCGCTACGGCGTCGAGCGCAGGCTCACCCCCGAGGCAGTGGCAACGCTCGTGAACGCGCTAGGCCAGAATCTCGTGATGGAACGTGCGCTCGGCCTCGACTCCGGGCACGCAGCGGTGCGCGCCCTGGTCGAGGATCTCCTCACCCGCTACGAGGGCCCGCGCCGCTGACCCGGGGCGTGCCGGCTCAGGGGATCACGACGGGCAGCCGCTCCCAGCCGCGCACCGTGGACGTGGGCGCCAGAGCTGCGTCCGACATGTCGACGTCCCAGTCGGGGAACCGGTTGAGCAGCTCGTCGAGGGCGATGCGACCCTCGAGCCGGGCGAGGTTCGCGCCCAGGCAGTAGTGGATCCCGAACCCGAACGTCAGGTGCTGGACGTCGGGGCGGTGGATGTCGAACTCGTCGGGGCGTTCGTAGCGCCGCTCGTCACGGTTGGCCGCGCCCACGAGCAGCAGCGCCGCACTCCCCGCGGGGATCGTGGTGCCGTAGTACTCGACGTCGTCGGGCACGAAGCGCGCGATGTGCGGTCCGGTGGGCTCGAAGCGCAGGGTCTCGTCGATCACCGCACCGAGGAGGGAGCGGTCTGCACCCACCGCCCGGCGCTGGTCGGGATGGTCGGCGAGCACCTTCACCAGCCACCCGATGAGGCGGCCGGTCGTCTCGTTCCCGGCCCCGGCCAGCACCTGCGTGTACGTGTGGACCTCGTCGCGGGTGAGCCGGCGCGTCTCGCCCAGGTGGTCCTCGAACTCGGCATCGAGCAACACCGTCATCAGGTCGTCGGACGGGTTCTTCGACCGCCACTCGATGTAGTCGACGAACATCGAGCCGTCGGCGATGTTGTCCTCCCGGACCTCCATGGGCTTGCCGGCCTGGGTGCGCAAGGTCGCGTCCGACTTGTCGCGCACGGCCTCCTGGTCGGACTCGGGAATGCCGAGCAGCATGCCGATGACCCGCATCGGCATCACGATCGCCAGCTCGGCGATCACGTCGAAGCGGTCGCGACCCACCAGCGGGTCGAGGCACTGCACGCAGTAGGCCCGGATCTGGTCCTCCAGCGCCGCCATCCGACGCGGTGTGAACACCCGGGACATCAGCCCGCGGTGCAGTGGGTGAAGCGGCGGGTCCTCGAAGAGCACGACGCCGGGCGGCAGCGTGAGCCCCGACTGCACGAGCTCGAGGATGTCGCCGTGGCGGCTCGAGAAGGTGCGCCAGTCGACGAGGGCCTTCTCCACGTCGGCGTGGCGCGAGAGCGCCCAGAAGTCGTACTTCGCGTTGTAGTAGACGGGCGACTCGTCACGAAGCCGCCGGAACGTCGGGTACGGGTCGGCGTTGATCGCGATGTCGTACGGGTCGTAGTAGACGTCGGTGGCCGTGCTCATCGTGGTCTCCGTTTTGCGTCAGCTGGGCAGCATGCAGGTGTTGCCGCCGTCGATGGGGATCACCGCGCCGGTGATGTACGTCGCACGATCGGAAGCGAGGAACGACGCCAGCTCGCCGATCTCCTCCGGCTGGCCGCCGCGCTGGAGGCACGAGCCCTTCACGAGCGCAGGGAAGCGCTCGGCCGCACCCTTGCCGCCCGACATCTCCGTCTCGACGAACCCGGGGCAGATCGCAATGGCACGGATGCCTCGCGTGCCGTACTCGATCGCCGCGGCTTTGGTGAACGAGATGACGCCGGCCTTCGCCGCGGAATAGGTGCTCGTCGGGAGCCGGGAGCCGTTGATCCCTCCGGTCGAGGCCCAGTTGAGGATGACCCCGCCCCCGGTCGGCAGCATGGTCTTCACCGCGTGCTTGGTGCCGAGCATCACCCCCTTGAGGTTGACCGCCATCACCCGGTCGAACTCGTCGAGGGTGATGTCGGCCACCGGTTGCGCCCCGCCGACACCGGCCACGTTGCACGCCACGTGGACGGCCCCGAACGCGCCCACGGCCGCGGCGAACATGGCCTCGACCTGGGCCTCGTCGGTCACGTCGACCCGGAAGGGTACGCACGCGTCGCCCAGCGCCGCTGCGGTCTCCTCCTCGCGCCCGCTGACGTCGGCCGCGAGCACCCGGGCACCCTCGCGCACGAAGATCTCGGCCGTGGCGCGGGCCATGCCCGACCCGGCGCCCGTCACGACCGCGACCTTGCCGTCGAGCTCACCCATCGAAGACCCCCCTGGTCCGGTGCCGCCTCGGTGCTGAGCGACCGCTCAGCATAGACCGGGCCGACCTCGGGGACCCCCGGGCTGGCTAGGCCGGGAACCGGTAGAGGGCTCGGGCGTTGAGCTCGCCGATCATGCGGGCTTCGTCGTCGGGCACGTCGACCATGGCGTCGGCGAGCATCTTGCGGCTGTTGGGGTAGTTGGAGTCGTTGTGGGGGAAGTCGCACTCCCACATGATCCGGTCGATGCCGATGAGGTCGCGGTTCCGCAGCGCGTAGTGGTCGGCGATCATGCACACCCAAAAGTGCTGCGCGAAGACCTCCGACGGGCGGGTGTCGTTCATCAGGCCTTCGTTCCGGCTGCGCTCCCACGTGTAATCCATACGCTCGACTACGTAGGGGACCCAGCCCGCACCCCCCTCGGAGAGCGCGATCTTGAGGTTGGGCAGGCCGTTGCACATACCGCTGTAGACCAGGTCGACGAGCGCACTCATCGAGTTGACGCCACACAGCGCGACGCCCACCGAGTTGGTGGACTCCGGCGACGGGCTCAGCAGCCCCGACGAGGTTCCGATGTGCATCGACAGCGGCAGGCCGGTCTCGTTGCACGCCTCGAAGACGGGTCGCCAGTGTCCGGTGGGGAACGACGGCAGGCCGAGCGGATGCGGGTTCTCCACGAACAGGACGGCACGCGAGCCCTTCGCTGCGCAACGCTCGATCTCCTTCACCGCCGCGGGGACGTCCCACAGTGGGATCAGCGTCTGCGGGACGAAGCGATCGGGGTACGCGGCCCACCACTCGTCGAGCAACCAATCGTTCCACGCGCGCACGATCGCCAGCGTGAGGTCCTTGTCCTTCCCTTCCAGGAACAGGGTGCCGCCAAAACGCGGGAAGGTGGGGAACTGCAGCGCGGCCCACACGCCGTCGACGTCCATGGCCTCGACCCGGGCGTCGACGTCGTAGACCGCCTCGATCATGTCCTCGTAGCGGCGCGCGTAGAGGTCGGCCCCCCGGCCTTCCTCGCCCTCGCGGAAGCGCCGCGTGTGGATGTTGCCCTGGAACGACAGCGGGTAGAAGCGGTCCTCCCACAGCCAGCCCTGCCAGTCGCCCTGCTCCACGATGCGCGGGGCCTGGTCCCGGTACTTCGGCTCGATGTGGTCGACGAAGACGTGGGACGGCTCCACCACGTGGTCGTCGACGGACACGAGCAAGGTGTCTTCGGGCAGCGGCACGGTCCCTCCCGGTGCTCAGCGCCGACGCTGACGACGTCGACGGCGTGCGCCAACGCTAATCCAGCCCGTCGGGGTTGCGAAACGGATCCGCTCAGCCCTCGTACCCGGGGCGGCCGGCGGCCTCCCAGCGCTGGTAGAAGTCGAAGAAGTCCTGGCCGAACGGGTCCTTGCCCCGGACCGGCAGCGAGCCCCGCTGGATCGTCCAGTCGTCGGGCGCGAGCGCCAGCGCCCGGTCGAGGTGGGCGTGGCCGAGGTCGGCGGCCCCGGCCCGCAGGAGGTGCATGGCCAGGCGCCGTTCGGCCCGCGCCTCCTGGAGCCGCGCATCGGGCGCCGCGCGGCGGGCCCGGACCTCGGTGTCGGCCATCGGGGCCACGCCGTCGCGCACCCAGGCCCGCAGCGCCTGGTGGTGGGGCTCGGCGCTGAACCCGACGAACTCGATGAACTTGTCGT
>JBJSXO010000290.1:0-17941 GCA_046086425.1 Actinomycetota bacterium
ACTTGATCACTCACGCGTTCTGCGTCACTAAGCACCTATCCAGGCACCCACAAGACCGATCGAATGGCACCTCGAATCAGAGTTCTGAAGAGGTGCCTAAGAAACTCGCTTGACGGCCCTCACGTACACGGTGTTGCCCTCCGCAGGTGGTCGGCGCCGGTCCAGCACCGCCGCAAGATCAGTGAAGATGGCACTCACCAACCGTAGGGGAATGACGTGTTCTATGCGCGTGTAGAAGATGTGAGCACGAACTCCCCACCGCCTCAACCAGAGTTGGGTATCAACGACCTCAAAACCCGCCCTCTCCAGTAACTCGCAGAGACGCTCCGGTGAGTAGCCCATGCGAACGTGGCCTTCATTTATCCTCCACGCTTCTGCGTCCGGCACACGTTCTTGCCGGCCATCGCTGTGAGTCCACACGTCGCGTGGGACATGCACGATGAGAGTTCCACGGGGCCGAAGGGCACGAAACAACTCACGAACCGCGTCTTCGTCGTCTCGAATGTGTTCAAGGACGTCAAGCGCTATCGCAAGATCGAAAGACTCTGCGGGAAGGTCCGCAAACTCTCCGGCTTCAAACGCCACGCGATCGGTGTATTTTCGCGGCTGAGCCCGCGCGCAGTCGGAAACAATACCGGCGTCGACATCCAGGGCTGTGACATTCGCTGTCTGGAAGCGATCTGCGAGCCAGTAGACAAATGACGCATCGCCCGCTCCAGCGTCAAGAACGTCGCTACACTTAATCTCTATTCTTCGCAGCGCTCGATCAAGATTTCGCTTCTTGAGCCGTTTTCCCACGTAAGGCTCACCGAAGACACGACGCACGAGTTGCTTTGCGCTCTGCTTTGACCGCACTCAGGGCTCCCGATCGAATCGGCCTCTTGAAAGCATCGGAGGCTCTCTTTTCCTTTCGTTCATCTCAAACGACGCACACTCAGGCGCCGAAGACAAGAGTGCAGACCGAGCAACAAGGTGGCGGGGAACTGACTTGTACTGACCCGGGGGGATGTGGTGGAGCGCAGGCCTACTAGAAAGCGAATTGCATTTTGGCACTTCCGCTCCCTGCGACGCAGTCAACCAACGCCGAAACCGGCCCGATCTCACTCAGGTGGGGCTGGGCCATGGCGCTCATCGGGAAAGACCGAATCGCGGCAGGCCATCGTGTGGACGCTGCAATACCGCAACTACCCGACTCAATACACACTTGCGGGGTCGACGGTCTCGGGTGGTTAGCAGTAGTCCCCAAGTAGTGGGTTCGTGGGATCACGAAGTTCCGACAGTGTCACGCTGTCGAGAGCTGCGGCAAGGTTCCCCGACGGCTACCACGCACAGGCCGATGGTTGCACAAGGACTGCGGGCATAGTGGATTCCTGGGGTGACCACCAACGACGGCGGGACTCAAGCGTTCCAGGTCGGCCGCCGCCGTGGTGGCAATTAGGTCGCGGTCTCCCAACGCCAGTTACTCGTGGGCGGCCATCAGCGGAAGCGCCGCCGAGACCGCGGTGGATACCGCTGCCCCGACACGGCGGTCTGGTCGGCGTATGTTCCCAACGGCCGAGATTCAACCAGGAGCTCTTTCCCAGGTTCCGATCGAGCAGGGACTCTGAAGGTCGATTCCTCGAGCGATCAGTTCACTTGTCGAAGAACGGCTGCCACTGCGTGCCGCGTCTCGTGGACGTGAAGTGCTCGGGTGCGGAGCGGCGTCGCTCGATGACGAGCAGGTAGGGATAGAAGTGCATGGCGAAGACTGCACCTTGAAAGCGTGACAACTGCCACTTGCCGCCGTTGTTCAGCTCGTCGATGAGTCCGGCGGCGTAGCTCACGAATCGGTTGTCGCCGCCATGGAGATCCTCGACGATGTAGACCCCTCCCGGGCGCAGACGCGGCAGCAGCTCCTCGAGCGCGACGATCTGCTGCTCCGTCTCGTGGCCGCCGTCATCGATGACGACATCGACGAGGGGCACCTCGCTGGCGAAGTCGGACCAGAACTTCCGGTCGGCTTGGTCGCCGATGAACACCGAGACCTGCTCGGACTCGTAGACCTTGCACGCCGGCTCGATGTCCACCCCGTAGACATGGCACCCGCTCCCGAAGTAGTCGAGCCACATGCCGAGGCTGCCGCCGCTGTAGATCCCGATCTCGACGACGTGCACCTGGCTTCCGACGAACGGGGCGAGGTGCTGGTGATACGCGTCGAAGTAGTGGTCCCACTTCCAGATCCCGGGGCCTTCGGTGTGGCTCTCGAAGTAGGCGCGCAGCGGATTGTCGCCGGGGAGACCCACGGGGCCCGGCGGCGTGTCGGCCGCGTGGTCTTACGTTGCGACCAGCGCCGCCAACTCGGGGGTGCGGGTGGCGACGACGTCCCACGTTGCGCTGTCCACGCCGGTGTAGATCTGGGTGAGCACACCCACCAGCGCGTCGTGGCTGAGTGACGCGGCCAGGTTGCGCAGGCGGGCCTCGAGGTGGTCGGGGCTGAGCGCCGCAGCGATCCAGGGCTGGAGGTGGGGGTCGGCGGGCATCGAGGTGATGATCGTCTGCAGGAGCGTGGCCTGCGCGGTGTCGTCGAAGAGGTCGGACACCTGGGAGAGGATGTCGGCGTCTTCGGCGTCGAGGTGGCCCACGAGGGAGTCGCGCAGCGCCACGGCCGGCTCGGCGAGCGCAGCGAACGCTGCGGCGTCGCCGTGGGCCCGGGCGCGCAGCACCGCGCACGACAGTGCGTAGACCGCGAGCTGCTCGGTGCGGTGGTCGGCGAAGAAGGCCTCGGGCACCCGGCCGCCGGCGGCGAGCAGGGCCGGGAACATGATGACGTCCTCCACCTCGGAGTGGTTGCGCAGCTCGGTGCGGAACAGGGCCAGGCGGGCGTCGTAGGCGGCGACGGTGTCGGCGGTCACCGACGGGGCGAGGTCGGCCAGGGCCCGGGCCTCGTGGCCGAGCGCCTCGTGCAGGTCGTACCAGGTGCGCAACGGCCCGGCGATCCGAGCGGGCGGCACGGGGCGGGGGGTGGCGTCGGGCATGGCGGCCTCTCGGGAGCGGGGCGGGGGCCGCCGCAGTATGTCCGAATTGCTGGACCCGGGACCAACGGCCGTTGGGGAGTGGCCGCCGTCACATCCACTGGCTATCAGGAGCGCGCTCACTTACAAATGGTCTTCGGCGCCTCGCGCGTCGACATCAGGCGATTCGGCTGGTGGACATGCTCCGGGCAGGAGCGGTTGGACAGGGAGTTGGAACATGACATCGTCTTCGTCGTCGTCTGGTGTCGCGCGCGAGGCGCCCCTTCGTTCGGGCCGCACGGCCCGTCGGGTCCTCGGCGCAGTGGTGGTGCTGGCGTTGCTCGTCGCCGCCGTCCCCCTCATCGCGGGCGCCGCCACGGTCACCGTGGTGGGCGGCAACTACACCGAGGCCGGCGCCGTGTCGGTCGCCGTAGACGGCACCGCCACCACACCGGTGGCGGGCACCGACTACGACCAGATCGCGGTGGCTGGCGACGTCACGCTCGAGGCCACCGCGACACTCGCCGTCGTGTTCTCCGGGACGGCGCCCGCCGCGGGCACCGAGTACCGGATCATCGACAACCAGGGCACCAACCCGGTGAGCGGCACGTTCTCCGGGTTGGCCGAAGGCGCGTGGATCGCCAACGGCGGCCAGACCTTCCGCATCAGCTACGCGGGCGGCACCGGCAACGACGTGACCCTCACCGCGATCGCCGCGCAGGCGACCCTCACCGTGGTGGCCACCAGCCCCGCGACCTACGGCAGCACCCAGACCCTCGACACCACCGGGGGCAGCGGCGGCGGCACGGTGACCTACAGCACCGGCGCATCGACCGCATGCAGCGTGAGCGGCACGACGCTGACGATCACCGCCGGCGCCGGCACCTGCAGCGTGACCGCCACCAAGGCCGCCGCGGGCGACTACCTCGAGGCCACCTCGAGCGCAACCGACGTGACGGTGAACCCGGCCGAGGTGGTGGTGACCCCCTTGCCGGTCACGCTCACCTACGGCGACCCGGCGCCGAGCAGCTACGGCTACTCGGTGAGCGGGTTCCTCGGCACCGACTCCTGGACGCCGATCACCGCCACCCCCACCTGCACCTCGACCTACTCGCCGGGTTCCGACGTCGGCACCTACGCCGGGATGATCACCTGCAGCGGCGGCACCACGTCGGCGGACTACACCGTCACCTACGGGACGGCGTCGCTCACCGTGACCCCGTTCGCGCTCGAGCCGGCCGAGACCTGGTACACGGGCCAGACCTTCTTCTACACCAACAGCGCGAGCCAGACCGCGCGCCAGGTGACGCTCACCGCGTCGATCACCGCCTACGGCCTGGTGACCGGTGACGACGGCAGCGGCTGCACCGTGGGCGGACCCAGCGTGACCGGGGGTCTCGTGACCTTCCGGGACTCGCTCAGCGGCAAGGTGCTCGCCAAGAACGTGCCGATCAGCGAGGTCGGCGGGAACTGCGAGGAGGGCATCGCCACCACGTTCGCCACGCTGAGCACCGGCAACACCGGCGCCCAGTCGTACATCATCGTGGTGGAGGCCGGCGGCTCGCTCGACGGCACCAACAACGGCGCCTTCGGCCAGATCGACACGGACCCCGCCAGCGCCACCGTGGTGGTGTCGACACCCCCGGCCCTCGGCGCGATCAGCGCCACCGGCCTCGTCGACTACCTCGCAGCGTCGTCGTCGACGTCCCTCGGCACCGAGGGCTCCCTCACCTCGGCGATGGTCCTCGGCGACTCGGCCAGCCTGACCGCCGGGTTCGTGCCGGGCACGAAGAAGGTCTCGGCCAAGGGCCAGGCCTACCTCGTGATCCCCGGCCCGGGCGGCACCTACTACGTGAAGTCCAACGCAGTGACCTCGGTGACCACCTCCGGCGGCGAGACCGGGACGGTGTACACCAAGGCGAGCGTGTGGATGATCCCGATCGGCTGCGCCGACCCCGCCTGCCAGGTGTCGATGGAGGGCAACGCCTCGCTGCGCCTCGACGTGAAGGACACCGGCGACCTCGTGGGGGTCACGATCCAGTCGTCGAAGACCAGCGCACTGCTCTACTCCAACGACTGGCGCAAGGAGAGCAAGGCCTGGAAGACCTTCCTCCAGGCCATCGCGGCCAGCTCGGGGACGGTGGACGTCGGCTGAGCGCCGGCTCGGTGAGTAGTGGAACCTCCGCCACTACTCACCGAGCAGTCCCCCGCGTCGCTTCGGCGCGGGAACCGGGGGCGACCCAGTGGGTACCGTACGGATGGTCCTGTTCGGTTCCGCCCTGGTCGGTGGGCTCCCGTGAGGTGAACCCGAGGTGCGAGTCCGGCGCCCACGCTCGACCCGAACCCTCGCCGTGGTGGCCGCCGTCGCGCTGGTGGCATCGGCCGCCGCAGGGGTGGTCTGGGCGCGGGCCCGCACGTCGGGCGCCGGCGACGGGGCCTCGCTCACGATCGTCCTCGACGCGCACGCCCCGAGATCGTTCGCCTTCACCACCGACGGCGCAGGCCTGCGCGACTTCAGCCTCGACCACGACGACGATCCGGCCCAGCCCGACCGGATCACCTTCTCCGACCTCGGCGCCGGCGACTACACCGTCACGCAGGAGGCGCAGGACGGGTGGACGCTGGTCGACCTCACCTGCTCGAGCCCCCAGAGCACCGACCGCGACGCCCGGCGGGTGGGCGTCACGCTGGGCGCCGGCGAGGCGGTGACCTGCACCTTCACCAGCGCCCGCACCCGACCGCTGCTCGGCGCCACCCGCTGGGACGCCTGGCACGACGGCGACATCGGCCGGAAGGTGGAGTACACCCTCGGTCCCGAGCGGTGGCGCAACCGCCTCCCCTGGTTCGGCGAGGTGACCGGGCCCGACACCGTGACCGCCCGCGCCGACAGCCAGGCGGTGGCCGACGAGGAGATCGCCATCGCCGCGGACCTCGGCATCGACTACTTCGCCTTCGTCTGGTACGGGTCGGGATACCCGGTGGGCTCCGACGAGGAGGGCCTCGGCCGGGGCCTCGCCTACTACCGGTCGAGCGCGGCGCGCGACCGCGTGCAGTACACGCTCGAGGCCACCACCGGGCAGGTGGCCGACCCGGCCCAGCGGGCCACGATCCTCGAGTACATGCGCGACCCCAACTGGGTGCACGTGGGCGGGCGCCCGCTGCTGTTCGTGGGGAGGGGCGAGGCCCCCGACCAGGCCGCGTACGCCACGCTGCGGGCCGAGTCCAAGGCCCAGGGCACCGGCAACCCGTACCTCGTGTATCTATGCATCGGGGGCTACAAGCTCGCCGACGCGCCGGCCTACGTGGCCCAGGGCGCCGACGCGGTGTCGGCCTACATCATGGGGACGACCACGGCCTCGGGGGGCCCCTACGCCACCCTCGCCGCGCAGACCCACGCGACGTGGGACACCGTCGCGGCCACGGGCGTGCCGGTGGTGCCGACGGTGATGGCGGGCTGGGACCCGCGACCGCGCCTCGAGCGGCCACCCTCGTGGGGCAGCTCGGGATCCAACTGGTACGCGGGCGCGACCCCGGCCGAGTTGGGCGACCACCTCACCGACGGCCTGCAGTGGGCCCGCGCCGTGGGGGCCAAGGCCGTGCTCGCCTACGCCTGGAACGAGTACGACGAAGGTGGGTGGCTCGACCGCATGTACCTCGACGACTCCGACCGGCAGGCCGCGATCCGCAAGGGCATCGCGGCGGCGGCGAGCGCCCCGAGCCTGTCGGTCGAGCCGGCCACGGTCGGCGAAGCCGACACCGGCCCCGCCAAGGCGGTGGTGAAGGTGCGACTCGCCAACCCCCCCGACACCACCGTGACCGTGGACTTTACGACCGTGGACGGCACCGCAGTGGCGCCGGGCGACTACGCCGCCACGAAGGGCACGCTCACGTTCGCTCCCGGCGAGACCGTGGGCACGATCACCGTCCCCGTGGCCGGTAACAAGATCGTCGAGCAGGACGAGACCTTCTCGGTGCGCCTCTCCCGCCCGGTCGGCGCCTATCTCGGTCGGTCCTCGGCCACCGTCACCATCACCAACGACGACACGGGCGCGACGGCCACGACGACCTTCGTGAGCGACCTGAACCCCACCAGGGCGACCAACGGCTACGGGCCGGTGGAACGCGACACGAGCAACGGCGGCCAGGCCGCGGGCGACGGACGCACGATCACCCTCGACGGGGTGCGCTACGCCAAGGGCCTCGGCGTGCACGCGGCGTCGAGCGTGGTGTACTCGGTGCCCGCAGGAGCCAACCGGTTCGTCGCCGACGTGGGCGTGGACGACGAGTGTGCGAGCCGCGGGTCGGTGGTGTTCATGGTGCTGGTGGACGGGGTGACCAAGTACACGAGTCCCCGGCTCGTGGCGAGCAGCGCCACCGCGACCGTGAAGGTGCCCGTGACCGGCGGGCAGCGGATCACCCTCGAGGTCACCGACGCCGGCGACGGCAACGGCTGCGACCACGCCGACTGGGCCGGCGCCCGGTTCCAGTGACCGCTCCAGTGACCACGGCGGCGCGGGTGCTGCTCCCGCCGTCGGAGGGCAAGGCCGAAGGTGGGCGCACCGGAGCGCGCGCGGGCGCCTTCGACGCTGCGCTCACCACCGAGCGGGCCGCCGTGGTGCGCGCGCTCGGGGCCGCGGTGCGCACCCCGGCGGGCGCGGCGAAGGTGCTGGGCTGCCGGGGCGACCTGCTCGACCGGGCCCGGGCCGCGACCGCAGCACTGGTGGCCGGCACCGCGCCCCGCCTGCCCGCAGCCGAGCGCTACACCGGCGTGGTGTGGGAGCACCTCGGGCCCCTCACTGCGCCGGCGCGGGCCCGGGTGCTGGTGCCCTCCGCGGTGTACGGCATCACCACTGCGGCCGACCCCATCGCCGACTACCGGGCCAAGCTCAGCGTGCAGCTCCCCGGCGTGGGCCGCCTCGACCGCTTCTGGGTGGATCCGGTGACCACCGTGCTGGCCCGCCACGCCCGCAACCGGGTGCTGGTGGACCTCCTCCCCACCGAGCACGCCCGGGCCATTGACTGGGCCCGGCTCGAGGCGCAGGTGGAGGTGGTACGTGTGGCCTTCCTGCGCGCCGACGGCGCCGGTGCCGCCGGACACGGCGCGAAGGCGGCGAAGGGGAGGTTCGCACGGGTGGTGCTCGACGACGGCCTCGCCGCGGCCCGGCGCTTCCGGTGGGAGGGCTGGCGCGCGGTCGGCGACGGCGACGGGATCGCCGTGCTCGGGCCGGGGCGGTGAGCGACCCCGGGTCAGGCGCGGACGGGTCGCGTGCGGACGGGCCGCGTGATTGCCTCACCGTGGTGGACGCGGCCAGCGTGGTGGGGTCGCGCCCCGACGGCTGGTGGCGGGACCGGGCCGGCGCGGCCCGCACGCTGGTGGCCGCGATCGTCGACGCAGTGGGGGTGGGCACGCTCGAGCCCGAGGTGGTGGTGGTGCTCGAGGGCCAGGCCCGCGCGGGCGCGCCGGTGGGGACGGCGGGGCCGGGGGTGACCGTGGTGCACGCGGCACGCGCCGGGGACGACGAGATCGTGGCCCGGGTGGCCGGCGCCGGGGGATTGCCGGCGGGAGTCCGGGTGGTGAGCGCCGACCGGGGCCTCGGCGCCCGGGTGCGCGCCCACGGCGCCGAGGTGGTGGGGCCGACCTGGCTGCGGACCCGGATCGACCGCGGATCACCGTCCTAAATAATTGCACCCGCTCGTCGCGGCGCGTGTCGGGGCCGCGATCCTGCGCCGCTCGGGGGATCGGGGCGCTCGGGTAGCGTGCCGCCTGCACCCATCCGCCGGGACAACCAGGAGCGCCGCAATGGCCGAGGCACCGTCCGAGGGACTGCTGTCGGGTATCCGCATCATCGAGAGCTCCATGCTCGGACCGGCCGAGATGGGCGGCTTCCTCGCCGACCTCGGCGCCGACGTGGTGAAGATCGAGCCGCCCGGCGGCGACTACGGGCGCCGGATGACCTGGCCGATCGTGGAGGGCAACTCCCTGCTCTCGCTGCACGTGAACCGCAACAAGCGCTCGGTGGTGCTCGACCTGCGCAAGCCCGAGGCGATCGAGGTGTACCTCGATCTCGTGCGCGGCGCCGACGCGGTGATCGAGGCCATGCGCCCCGGCGCACTGGCTCGCCGGGGCCTCACCTTCGAGAAGATGCAGGAGGCGAACCCGAAGATCGTGTTCTGCTCGATCTCGGGCTACGGGGCGACCGGCCCCTACAAGGACATGCCCTCCCACGGGATCGCGTACGACACCTGGGCCGGCACCTTCAACCCCGCCTACGACGAGAACGGCTTCTGCTACATCCCCGAGCACGCGTCGATAGGCATCCACGCCGGACCGCTCATGGGCGCGTTCGGCATCCTGGCCGGGATCCTGCGGGCCCGGGCCACGGGCACGGGCTGCCAGATGGAGATCGCGCAGTCCGACGCCGCGGCCTACATGGACTGGTACCGCATCGAGTCGTGGAAGGCCTACGAGCGCCCGCAGTCGGAGGTCACCGGCAACGCCAGCGACAACTACGAGCGCCGCGCCCCGGGCACCGCAGGCATGAAGGAGGGCGTGCGCTACCAGATGTACGAGTCCTCCGACGGCCACGTGCTGTTCATGGCCTCCGAGCGGGAGTTCTGGAAGAACTTCTGCGCGGGCATCGACCGGCTCGACCTGTTCGAGAAGTGGCCGGGCGAGCAGTACGCCGACCACGCCCGCAACAACGCCGAGATGCACGCGATCCTGCGCGACGTCTTCCGCACCAAGACCAGCGCGGAGTGGATCGCCTTCGGCAACGAGCACAACACACCGATCGCGCCGGTGAACACGCCGAAGACGATCATGGACGACCCACAGTTCCAGGCCCGCTTCCACTGGTACCCGGCGGCCCAGACCGTGGCCGACACGCTGGCGTTCCCGCTCAACGTGGCCGGCGAGGCGCCGGTGGCGCTGCGGCGCGCGCCTAACGCCGGGGAGCACGTCGACGACGTGTGCACCAACCTGCTCGGCTACGACGACGCCAAGGTCGCCGCGCTGAAGGCCGCGGGCGTCTTCGGCGACTGACGGACCGCCGAGCCCGCGCCGGCCGACTCACCCGAGGGGGAACGTCATGGGCACCATCTGCGTCACCGGGTCCGCATCGGGAATGGGGGCGGCCACCGCGGCCCGCCTGCGCGACCACGGGCACACCGTGATCGGCGTGGACGTGCGCGACGCCGACATCGTCGCCGACCTCGGCACCGCCGAGGGCCGCGAGCACGCGCTCGGCGCCATCACCGAGGCGTGCGGCGGGACGCTCGATGGCTTCGCGCCGTTCGCGGGCATCGGCGGACTGCCCGGACGGGCCGGCTCGCTGGTGGCGTCCATCAACTACTTCGGCACCGCGGTGCTGCTCGAGGGACTGCGGCCCCTGCTCGCGCGCGGCACCGACGCCGCGGTGGTGGTGATCTCGTCGAACTCCATCACCTGCCAGCCCAACGTGCCCGAGGACCTGGTGGACGCGTTCCTCGCCGGCGACGAGGCTGCGGCGCGCGACCTCGCCGATCAGCACGGCTCGGTGGCCACCTACCCGGCGTCGAAGATGGCGCTGACCCGGTGGGTGCGGCGCCACGCCCCGGGGCCCGACTGGGCCGGCGCAGGGATCCGGCTCAACGCGGTGGCCCCGGGCCTGGTGGAGACCGCGCTGGTGGCCGAGCAGCGGGCCGACAAGGACATGGGCCCGGCCATCGCGGGCTTCCCGATCCCGATCGGCCGGGGCGGGCGGGCCGAGGAGCTCGCCGCGCTGGTGGAGTTCCTGCTCGGGCCGGAGTCCACCTTCTTCTGCGGGTCGGTGGTGTTCTGCGACGGCGGCACCGACGCGCAGCTCCACGCCGACGACGCCCCGGCGATCTGGCGCCTCGGCGGGGCGTGAGCACGCCGGCCCCCCAGCGCACGCCACTCGGCGCGTACGAGCGCCTCGAGGTGTGGCGCGAGGGGCACGTGGGCTGGCTGGTGTTCGACCGGCCCGAGGCGGCCAACGCGCTCGACGCAGTGATGTTCCGTGAGCTCGAGGCGGCCTGGCGGGCGCTCGACGCCGATCCCGAGGTGCGGGTGATCGTGAACACCGGCAACGGCCCGGCCTTCCAGACCGGCCTCGACATGGTGCAGGTGGCCCGCGACAAGGACACGCTGCGGGCGGTGTCGCGCCAGACCCGCGACTTCGAGCTGCGCTTCACCGCCTGGCAGGTGGGGGTGCACAAGCCGGTGATCGCGGCGGTGAACGGGATCTGCGCCGGGGGCGGCCTGCACTTCGTGGCCGACGCCGACATCGTGATCGCGGCGAGCACCGCGGCGTTCACCGACCCGCACGTGTCGGTCGGCCAGGTGAGCGCGTTCGAGACCATCGCGTTGATCCGCCGCTCCCCCATGGAGCCGGTGCTGCGCATGGCCTTCACCGGCCGCCACGAGCGGATGAGCGCGGCGCGCGCCTACCAGTTGGGGATCTGCAGCCAGGTGGTGGACCCGCCGGAGCAGCTGCGAGCCGAGGCCGGCGCGCTGGCGGAGAAGATCGCGCGCAACTCACCCACCGCGATGGCGGTGACCAAGAAGGCACTGTGGGAGGCGCTCGAGCGCGACATCACCGACGCGTGCGCCTCCGGCGCGCGCGACCTCGCCATCATGTGGGGCCACCCCGACCAGGAGGAGGGCCCGGCCGCGTTCGCCGAGCGACGCGAGGCGGCCTGGACCCCGCTCGACCACGGACTGCTCGACGCCGCGGAGGCCACGCCATGAGCTACGGAGGCTACGAGACCCTGATCGTGGAGCGCGAGGGCCACGTGGGCTGGTTGATCTTCAACCGGCCCGAGCAGCTCAACGCCATGAACAACACCATGCGCGACGAGTTGGCCGACGCGTGGCTCGAGCTCGACGCCGACCCGGAAGTGCGGGTGATCGTGCACACCGGCAACGGGCGCGCGTTCCAGACCGGCGTGGACGTGATGGAGATCGCGACCGACGGGATCGGGTTCGAGCGCTACCGCGACTCGATGGAGCGCTTCGACGTGCACTTCACCGCGTGGCACCAGCAGGTGTGGAAGCCGGTGATCTGCGCGGTGAACGGCATCTGCGCGGGTGGGGCGTTCCACTGGGTGGCCGACTCCGACATCGTGATCGCGGCGTCGGACGCGCAGTTCTTCGACCCGCACGTGTCGGTGGGGCAGGTGGTGGCCATCGAGGCGATCGGCCTCATCCGGCGCATGCCCGCCGAGGCGGTGATGCGCATGGCCTTCGTGGGCAAGCACGAGCGGATGAGCGCGCAGCGGGCCTACGAGCTGGGGATGATCAGCCAGGTGGTGGACCCGCCCGAGGCACTGCGGGCCGAGGCCCAGCGGCTGGCCGAGACCATCGCCCGCAACTCCCCCACCGCCATGCGCTACACCAAGCAGGCGCTGTGGGGGGCGCTCGAAGCCGGGCTCACCGACGCGTGCAAGGCCGGGGCGCGCCACCTCGTGGCGATGTGGGGCCACCCCGACCAGGAGGAGGGCCCGGCCGCGTTCGCCGAGCGACGCGACGCGAACTGGGCGCCGCTCAGTCCGCCGGAGTAACCGCACCCGCCGAGCGGGCGGAAACGCCGGGCGGCGTGCGCCTCAGTTGCGCGGCGTCTCCTGCCAGGAGGCGTGCAGGTACGGGTCGGGCTCGCGGGGCAGGCCCAGGACCCGCTCGCCGAGGACGTTGCGGTTCACCTCGGAGGTGCCACCCTCGATGCGGTTGGCCCGGCTGCGCAGGAAGCCGAACACCTCGCGGGGGAACCCCAGCGGCTCCCCGGCCCAGGCCAGGGCGTCGGGGCCGAGCAGGTCGACCGCGAGCTCCTGGGTGCGGATGTTGACCTCGGCGTTGGTGACCTTGCCGATCGACGACTCGGGCCCCACCCGCCCGGCCCGGGCGTTGTCGCGCACGCGGGCGTTGGTCCAGCGGCGGATCTTCTCGAGCGACCACAGCTCGGCGAGGCGCTGGCGGACCACGGGGTCGCCGGCGTGGCCGCGGGCCTGGGCCAGGGCGATGAGGGTGTCCACGCCGGAGCCGCCGATGCGGTCCACGCCGCCGGAGCCGGGCCCGGCCACCATCTGGCGCTCGCCCGACAGGGTGGAGTTGGCCACCTTCCAGCCCTCACCCTCGGCGCCGACCCGGAAGGCGTCGGGCACGCGGGCCGCGTCGAGGTAGACCTCGTTGAAGTCGTGCTCGCCGGTGATCTGGATGAGCGGGCGCACCTCGACCCCGGCCTGGTGCATGGGCACCAGGAAGTAGGTGATGCCGTCGCGCTTCTTCGCGCCGGCGTCGGTACGGGCGATGCACAGGCCGAAGTCGGCGAAGTGGGCCCAGGTGCTCCACACCTTCTGGCCGGTGAGCACCCACTCGTCGCCGTCGCGCTCGGCCCGGGTGGCGAGCGAGGCGAGGTCGGAGCCCGCGCCGGGCTCGGAGAAGAGCTGGCACCAGATCTCCTCGTTGCGCACGATCGGGGGCAGAAAGCGCGCCTTTTGCGCGTCGGTGCCCCAGGCCATAAGCGTGGGGCCGGCGAGGTTGAGGCCGAGGATGTTGAGGCGGCCGAGGTTGTAGGGCGCGAGCTCGTTCTCCACCGCGCGCGCGAGCCGGCTGGGCAGGCCGAGACCGCCGTACTCGCGTGGCCACATCGGCGCGACGAGGCCCGTACGCGCAAACGTGGGGTACCACGCCTCGTAGTCCGCCCGCGTCCGCACGATGCGTATCTCACCCGCGCCACCGCGCGCGGCGGCCTCGCGCCACGCGTGCGGCACCGCGGCCTCCACCCACTCGCCCACCACCGCAACCGCCTCGGCCTCGGGGGTGTCGGGCGTGATCGGCAGGTAGTCGAACCCGGGAGCACTCACTCGTCGTCCTCCGCGCGCGTGGCTCCGGCGACGAGTTCCGTGCGCAGCACCTTGCCCACGTCGTTGCGGGGCAGCGCATCGACGGTCACGAAACGAGCGGGCACCGCGTAGGGCGCGAGCTGCTCCCGACACCGCGCCGCGAGCGCCTCGGCGTCGGGGGTCGCGCCGGGTGCGGGCACGATCCAGGCCCAGGGCACCTCGCCGACCCGGCGGTCGGGCACGCCGGCCACGCACACGTCGCCCACCGTGGCGTCGCCGCGCAGCACCTCCTCGACGTCGGCCGGGTAGATCTTCAGGCCACCCCGGTTGATCACGTCGGAGACCCGCCCGTCGATCCAGAGAAACCCGTCACGGTCGAAGTGCCCGATATCGCCGGTGCGCAGGAAGCCCTGCTCGTCGAGCCGGGTGTCGAGGGCGCGGGGGTCGGAGGCGTAGCCCCGCATCACGAACGGGGACCGGGCCCAGATCTCGCCGGGCTCGTCGGTCGCGGCGTCGGTGCGGTCGTCGCGCACGATGCGCACCTCGATGCCCTCGTGCGGGCGGCCCACCGATCCGAGCTTGGTGTCGCCGTGACGCTTGGTGTCGTCGGCCGTCCAGCCCACGATCTCGCCGCCGAGCTCGGTCTGGCCGTAGGAGTTGAGCACGGTGACGCCGAAGCGCTCACGGAACCGACGCGCCTCGTGCGGGCTGAGCGGCGCAGTGCCGCTGCGCACGTAGCGGAGCGGGTGAAGGGTGGTGACGGCGGGATCGTCCACCAGCATGGTGATCATGGGCGGCGCGAGCACCGTGGACTTGAGGCCGAAGGTGCGCACGGCATCGGCGAACTCGGTGGTGGTGAACGGGTGGAGCAAGATCACCGCGGCGCCGAGCTGCGCGGCGAAGAGCGTGTTGTAGATGCCCGACCACAGCGCGAGCGGCATCGGCACGAGGTTGGGCATGGGGGCACGGTGGGGCTGATCGGGTGGGTTGCCGGTGCCGGTGCCGGAACCCGAGCGGATCTTGCGCAACGCGGAGTCCACCGACGCGCGCACCGATGCGTGCTCGAGCAGCACACGCTTGGGTGGGCCGGTGGTGCCCGAGGTGGTCATGATGAGCGCGACCGACTCGTCGTAGTGGCGGGGCGCCCCGGCACGAGCCACGATCTGGGGGACGAGCGACTCCTCGTCGCGGGACGCGTGCATCGTGACCGACGGCGTGATCTCGGCCACGAGCCGCTCGAGCTCGGCCGCGGGCAGGCGGGGGTTGAGTGGCGCGGCCACGGCACCGGCGCGCCAGATCCCGAACAGCATCACCACCCCGATGGGCGACGACGGCACGCGCGCGCTCACCGCGGTGTCGGGCGCCGCACCGGCGCCGACGAGGCGGGCGGCCACCGCGTCGGCCGCAGCGGTGATCTCCCCGCGCGAGAAGGTGTGGCCACGCCAGTGCACGAGCGGATCGTCGGGCGACAGGCCGGGGGCATCGAGGAAGTCGGCCAGGTTGGTCACGGCGCTCCGTGGGTCCGTGGGGCGGCGATCCGTCGATCAGGAGAAGATCGACACCAGGCCCCAGACCGCGACCACCAGCCCGAAGAGCATGAAGGTGACCGAGCGGGCGAGCGGCGCCTGGTCGAGGCGGCCGGTGCTCGCCCGCACCTGCGCGCGGACCGGGCTGCCGGGGCGGCTACGGGCCACCGCGGCCTTCGCGGCCTGGCGGCGATCGGCCCCCCGGCGGATCAGTGCGAAGGCGTTGGCGACGAAGAGCGCGGCGCCGAGCGCGGTGACGAGCTCGAGCAGCACATCGTCGTAGAAGTCCACGGCCTCATGCTAGAAGCGCCCGACGGGTCGGCGCCCACCCGGGCGGGTGGGGCGACGGGGTGCGGTCGGGCCGGTCGGCTCAGACGCCGGGCTGCCAGACCATGAGCACGATGATCACCACGGTGATGAGGTTGAGGACCATGCCCCCGGTGCCGAGACGCTTGCCCAGCGCCTCGAGCTGCGCGGCCTGGGGCGGCGGGCCGCCGGTGCTCGGCGCACCCGCGGGCGGGCCGCCGGCCATCTCGCGCATCGCCACGAGCATCTTCTTGGTGGAAGGGATCATCACGCCGTGGGAGATGCCGAGGGCGACCACGTAGAGCAAGATCGACAGCCAGATCCACGTCTGCTCGAACGTGAACCGGTCGTCGCTCATGGCCACGAGGGCGATGCCGAACACGGGGATTGCGTAGATGAAGTACTCGGCGATCTTGGTGACCTTGAAGTTGGCCTCCGCGATCGCGAGGCCCTCGGGACCGCGCCGGGCCTTGGCCTGCGCGCCGTAGAGGCCGTTGAGCATGACCGCGCCGAGGCCGACGACCACGGTGAGGATGTGCAGGACGAGGACGATCTTGTAGCCGTCGCTGTCGTACGCGGCGAGGACCACGGGCTTCCCCCTTGTTCGGCCGGGTGCGGCCCGGTTCGGCGGTTGGCGGCATCGTAGGACCGGGCCGCAGGGCGCACAAGGACTCCGGTGCAGTACAGGTGCGGGCGCGAAGGGGTGGCGTGCTACAACGCCATACGTGCGACTCGTGGTAACCCGCTGCTCGGTGGAGTACGAGGGCCGGCTCGGGGCGCGGCTGGCGCCGGCGGTGCGGCTCGTGGTGTTCAAGGCCGACGGGTCGGTGGCGGTGCACTCCGACGCGAAGGCCTACAAACCGCTCAACTGGATGAACCCGCCGTGCGCGGTCACCGAGGCCGACGGTGTGATCACCGTCGCCACCCCCAAGGGCGAGCGCCTGGTGATCGAGTTGCACGAGGTGCTGTCGGACCTGACCTTCGACCTCGGCGACGACCCCGGGCTCGAGAAGGACGGGGTGGAGGCCGAGCTCCAGCGGCTCATCGCGGCGCGGGTCGAAGCGCTCGGGGAGGGCCTCCGGCTGGTACGGCGGGAGTACCCCACCGACCTCGGGCCGGTGGACCTGCTGTGCCGCGACGCCGCGGGCAACGCGGTGGTGGTCGAGATCAAGCGCATCGGGGAGATCGCCGGGGTGGACCAGCTGCTGCGCTACCAGGAGCGGCTCGACCGTGACGGCACCCTCGCCCCGACCCGGGGGATGTTCGTCGCCACCCGGATCAAGCCCCAGGCCAAGGTGTACGCGGCGAGCAAGGGCGTGGAGTGCGTGGAGGTGGACCTCGAAGCCCTGCGCGGCGACGCCACCCCCGACCTCACCCTCTTCTAGCCCCCCTCGCGACGTGGGTATCTGAACGTCTACCCCGGGCGCCGTGGTCTACGGTCAGATACGCCCCCAGGTCTGGGGTGGGGGGTGATGGCGGCGGCCGGGTCGCGTCGGCCAGACTGAGGGGGAGCGACCTCGGGGAGGGCCGAGATGAGCCCCAAGCAGATCTGGATCACGGTCGGCGCAGTGGTCGCCGCGCTGGTCCTCGGGGTCGGGATCGCGGTCATCGCCACCGGCGGCAACTCCACCGACTCGATCTCCACTGCGGTGAGCACCTCCACCACGGCATCGACGGTCGTGACGTCGACCACGGTGCCGGCGACCACCACGACCTCGCCACCGGCCACCGCACCGGCCGGGTCGACCCTGCCGCCGCCCACGGTCGTGGTGATCACGCCCACCGTGGCCCCGACGGTCGCGCCGACCGTGCCCCCCACCGCCGCTCCGGTCGCGCCGACGGTGGCGCCCACCACGCCGCCCCCGACCACCGAGCCGCCGACCACCACCACCGTGGCGTCCACCAAGCCCGTCATCACCACGCTCCTCCCCGCGAAGGGCGCGGTCGGCACGACGGTGGTCATCACCGGGATCAACTTCGAGAACGTCGACACGGTGAAGTTCGGGAAGGTCGAGGCGGAGTTCACCCTCGACGGGCCCACGCAGATCACCGCCGTGGTCCCCGACGGCGCGGTCACCGCGAAGGTGTTCGTGAAGGGCGCCGACGGCGCCGACGCGAGCACGAAGCGGTTCAAGGTGACGCCCACCACCACCACGACCACCAACCCGTGCGACCCGACGAGCACGACCAGCGCCCCGGGTCCGGGCACCACGGGCCTCACCGGTCCCACCGGTCCGACCACGTCGACCACCGACCCCTGCGCCACCACCACGACCACCA
>JBJSXO010000291.1:0-8071 GCA_046086425.1 Actinomycetota bacterium
GGGGCCCAGCGGGTCTCGGCCACGGTGCCTACGCCGGCGACCGCCTCGGGGGACCACGGGACCTGCGCCACGGCCGCAGGCTATCCACAGGGACTCCGGCGGCGGTCCGGAAGGCCCCAAGTAGGCTTCCCGGTTCATGCCTGGCGCCCTCCGCACGTCCGACACCCCGCCCACCCCGCCCACCCCGCCCACCTCGCCCACCTTGCCCACGCGGCCCACCCCGCCTGCCGTCGATCCCGCCGCCGAGCGGCTCCGCATCGCGTGGCTGATCTACCGCGGGAACCCCCATTGCGGCGGCCAGGGCGTCTACACGCGCTACGTCGCCAAGGAGGTCGAGGAACTCGGGCACGAGGTCACCGTGTTCGCCGGCCCGCCCTACCCCGAGCTGGTCGATCCCCGACGCCTGGTCGAGGTGCCCAGCCTGGATCTCTACCGCTCGTCGCACCCGTTCCGGGTGCCCTTCCCGCACGAGGTCCGCGACTCGGTCGACCTCCGGGAGTTCCTGATGATGTGCGGCGCCGGGTTCCCCGAGCCCTACACCTTCAGCCTGCGGGCTCGGCGGCTGCTCCAGGCCCGTCGGGGGGACTTCGACCTGGTCCACGACAACCAGTGCCTCGGGTCGGGCCTGCTCCCGATGATGGAGGAGGACGGCTGGCCGGTCATGGCCACCCTGCACCACCCCATCACGGTGGACCGCGACCTCGACTTCGCCCACACCACCAGTCCCTTCCGGCGCCTCACCCTGCGGCGCTGGTACGGGTTCCTCGGCATGCAGATGAAGGTCGCCCGCCGGATACCCCGCCTGGTCACGGTGTCGCAGTCGTCCAAGCGGGACATCACCGAGCAGATGGGGGTCCCGGCCGAGCGTCTCCACGTGGTCCCGGTGGGTGTCGACCCCGCGATCTTCGGGCTGCGGCCCCACATCGCCCGGGTCCCGGGTCGGCTGATGACCACCGCCAGCGCAGACGTACCCATGAAGGGCCTGTCGCCGCTGCTCGAGGCGCTGGCCAAGGTGCGCACCGAGCGCCCGGACGCGCACCTCGTGGTGATCGGCCGGCCGAAGGAGCGCAGCCGGATCCCTGCACTCATCGACCGGCTCGGCCTCACCGACGCTGTCGAGTTCGTGTCCGGCGTGACCACCGAGCGCATCGTGGAGCTCTACGCCGAGACCGAGGTCGCGTGCGTGCCGTCGCTCTACGAGGGCTTCTCGCTCCCGGCGGTGGAGGCGATGGCCTGCGGGGTCCCGCTGGTCGCCACCACCGGAGGAGCGGTCCCCGAGGTGGTCGGTCGTGACGACGAGACCGGCCTGCTGGTGCCGCCCGGCGACCCGTCGGCGCTCGCCACCGGGATCCTCCGGGCCCTCGGCGACGCCGAGCTGCGCGCCCGCATCGGCGCGGCCGGACGCGCCCGCGCCCTGGAGCGCTTCACCTGGCGCCAGACCGCCGTCGGCACGGTCGAGCAGTGGCGGATCCTCCTCGAGGAGCGCGCCCGAGACGCCCACGACGGACCGCGGCGCTCGCCATGTTGACCGTCGACTTCGACCGCCTCGGGGTGCGCGACGGCGCCCGGATCCTCGACATGGGCTGCGGCGGTGGGCGGCACGCCTACGAGGCCTGGCGGCGAGGCAGCACGGTCGTGGCCCTCGACCTCGACGAGCAGGAGCTCAAGGGGGTGCACTACGTGGTCGGGCAGATGCTCGACGCGGGTGAGCTGCCCCATGGCGCGGTGGGCGGGCCGGTGAAGGGCAGTGCGCTCTCCCTGCCGTTCCCCGACGCCACGTTCGACGCGGTGATCACCTCCGAGGTGCTCGAGCACATCTGGGACGACCGCGGCGCGATCGCCGAGCTGGTCCGCGTGCTTCGCCCGGGTGGCCGGATGGCCGTGACCGTGCCCACCCGCTGGCCCGAGCGCGTGGCCTGGGCGATCGACCGCGACTACCACGACCGCCCCGGCGGGCACGTGCGCATCTACCGCCAGCACGAGCTCGAGCTCCGGCTCGAGGCAGCGGGACTGCTCATGCGCGGGTCGCATCACGCCCACGCGCTCCACTCGCCGTACTGGTGGCTCAAGTGCGCGGTGGGCGTCGACAACCACGACGCGCCGCTGGTGCGCCGGTACCACGACCTCCTCGCCTGGCAGATCACCACCCGACCCGTGTGGCTCGACCGGGTCGAGCGTGCGCTCAACCCGGTGCTCGGCAAGAGCCTCGTCGTCTACACGGAGAAGGCATGACGCGCGCGCCGCTTCCCGAGGTGCCCGGCGTGATGAGCGCCGCGGAGGTCGCCGAGACGGTCGACGCCATCGCCGCCATCCAGGAGCCCGACGGCAACATCCCGTGGACGCCCGGCAACCACACCGACCCGTGGAACCTGGTCGAGGCGGCCATGGCCCTCGACGTCGGCGGGCGCCACGGCGACGCCGAGCGCGCGTACGAATGGCTCCGCTCGGTCCAACGCGGCGACGGCTGCTGGCACGCCTACACCGTCGGCCGTCAGGTGAAGGACCCGACCCTCGACACCAACGTCACCGGCTACATCGCCAACGGCGTATGGCACCACTATCTCTCCACCGGCGACACCGGCTTCCTCGAGGAGTTCTGGGCGGTCGTCGAGCCGGCCATCGACTACGTGCTCTCCCACCAGAGCGGCTCGGGTGAGATCGCCTGGCGCGGCGACGACCCCGGCGACGGCGCCCTGCTCACAGGCTCGTCGAGCCTGTACGCCAGCCTGCGGTGCGCCATCGCCATCGCCGAGCGCCTCGGGCACGAGCGCCCCGACTGGGAGCTCTCGCTCGGCAGCCTCGCGATCGCCATCGCGCACCGCCCCCAGGTGTTCCTCGACAAGGACCGCTGGGCGATGGACTGGTACTACCCGATCCTCGGGGGCGTGCTCCGCGGCGAGCCGGCGCAGATGCGGGTGGCGGCGGGGTGGGAGCGCTTCGTCGTGGAGGGACGCGGGGTGCGCTGCGTCGCCGACCGGCCCTGGGTCACCGCCGCCGAGACCTGCGAGTTCGTCATGGCCCTCGACGCCATCGGCGCCGAGGAGCACGCCCGTCGGCTCTTCACCTGGGTCCAGTTCCTCCGGGCCGAGGGCGGCGGGTACTGGACGGGGGCGAACTTCGACGGCGACGAGTTCCACCGCGACGGAGAGCTCTACCCCGTGGAGCAGCCCACCTGGAACTCCGCCGCAGTCGTGCTGGCGGCGAACGCGCTCGACGGCACGGGCCCGACCGCCGGGCTGTTCCGAGGCGTCGGTCTCCCCGTGGGGCTCACCCCCGACGAGCTCATCGCGGCCGGCGAGGCGATCGAGGCCGAGCGGGCCCGGCGCGGCTCAGACTCTCCGTAGGACCCGCAGGCTCCCGGTCGTCGACACCGGGACGAAGCGGCCGGAGTCCACCGCCGCGCTCCAGACGAGAAACGGAGCCTGACCGCCCTCGCTCGGGTCCTCGAACACGTCGTGGAACACGAGCAGGCCGTCCGGGGCCACGAACGGCGACTAGAGCTCGTAGTCCGCGCGCGCGACCTCGTAGGCGTGCCCGCCGTCGATGAAGCACAGGCCGAGCGGGCTGGCCCAGTGCCGGGCCAGGGTCGGCGAGTCCGCGATCACCGCGAGCACGACGTCCTCGAGGCCGGCCGCCTCGATCGTGCGCCGGAACCACGGCAGCGTGTCCATGCGCCCGGTGCGGGAGTCCACGAGGCGGGCGTCGTGATGCTCCCACCCCGCCTGGTTCTCCTCCGAGCCGCGGTGATGGTCGACGGTGAAGCAGACCGTCCCCCGGGCGCGGGCGGCGGCACCGAGGTAGATCGCCGACTTCCCGCAGTAGGTGCCGATCTCGAGCAGGGGCCCGACGGCACCCCCCTCGAGGCCGGCGGCGTGCAGGGCGAGCCCCTCGGACTCGGGCATGAAGCCCTCGGCGGTGCGCGCCGCCTCCCGCAGTCGGGCGTCCATCGGCGCTGCGGCAGGGCCGGCAGACGGCTCGAGGACCGGTTCGGGAAGCAGCGGTACCGGATCGCCCACGGGGTCAGCGTAACCCTGCACCCGGGCGGCCCCACGGGCCTCTCGGCGCCGGGGCTCGGCGGGCTAGGGTCCCCGCCGTGGATCTGCAGCAGGCCCCCGACAAGAACCTCGCCATGGACCTCGCCCGGGTCACCGAGGCCGCCGCGCTGGCGGCCGGCCGGTGGCTCGGCCGGGGCGACAAGAACGCCGCCGACGGCGCCGCGGTCGACGCCATGCGCCTCGTGCTGAACACGGTCGCAATGGACGGCATCGTGGTGATCGGCGAGGGCGAGAAGGACGAGGCCCCGATGCTCTTCAACGGCGAGGAGATCGGCGCCGGCGGGGCCGCGTGCGACATCGCGGTCGACCCGATCGACGGGACGACCCTCACCTCGCTCGGGCGCAACGGGGCCATCGCAGTGATCTCGGTGGCCGAACGGGGCACGATGTTCGACCCCGGCCCGTGCGTCTACATGGAGAAGATCGCGGTCGGCCCCGAAGCGGCCGACGTCATCGACTTCGACGCCAGCGTCACCGCCAACCTCGAGGCCGTGGCCAAGGCCAAGGGCGAAGAGATCCGTGACGTCACCGCCGTCATCCTCGAGCGTGAGCGCCACGCCGACATCGTGCGGGAGTGCCGCGAGGCCGGAGCCCGCGTCAAGCTCATCCCCGACGGTGACGTCGCCGGCGCGATCGCCACCGCGTGGCCCGGCAGCGGCAGCGACATCCTCTTCGGCATCGGGGGCACCCCCGAGGGGGTGATCGCGGCCTGCGCCCTCAAGGCGCTCGGGGGCACGATCCTCGGCAAGCTCTACCCCCGCAACGACGAGGAGCGCCGGCTCGCCCTCGACGGCGGGTACGACGTCGACCGGGTCCTGACCACCGACGACCTCGTGTCCAGCGACGACGTGTTCTTCGCAGCGACCGGGATCTCCGACGGCGAGCTGGTGAAGGGCGTGCGCTACTTCGCCGACGGCGCCTACACCCAGACCGTGGTCATGCGCTCGAAGTCGGGCACGATCCGCACGATCGACGCCACCCACCGCTGGACCAAGCTCAAGAGGTACTCCTCGCTTCGGTACTGAGCCAGTCCGGCAGCACACCCACCTCCATCGCCCGGAGCTGGTCGACCAGGCGCGCGTTCGCCTCGACGTAGCGGGCCCCGAGCGCAGCCCGCTCCCCGTCCGTCACCGCCACCGGCAGCGCCCGCCCGTTGACCCGGAGGTACGCCGCCCGTAGCCGGCGCTTGAGCCCGTGGTGACGCCGCAGGAACGGCTCGAACCGGTCGTTGAACCCGAGGGCGACCCGCTGCAGGCGCGGGTTGCGGAACCCGGTCGTGCGGTTCTCCGAGCTCAGGCCGTCGCCCGGAAGCCGGGCCGGGTCGACGCCGAGGAACCGCGCCGCTGCGGCCACGGTGTCCCGGGGGGTCCCCACGAGGTCCTCGAAGAACAGCACCCGTACGTCGGCCCCGAACTCCGCCGTCCAGTCGGGCAGGTAGTCGGCGTAGGCGCCGCCCCGGGCCCCGAAGTACACCTCGTTGGCCGGGTCACGGAAGTCGGCGTCGGTGAGGGCATCGGCCCGGGCCAGGTACTCGGTGAGCGTCATCGTCCCCGGGATGCGCAGGCGCGCCTGCTGGAACGTGAAGTACGACACGAGCCGGGCCACCGGCTCACGCAGCACCACCAGGATCTTGGCGTCGCCGCACACCTCGCGCACCGCCCGCACCAGCGACGGTCCGCCGGCGAAATAGGCCGGCGTCGCCTCGAGCCGCACCGGCGCGTCTCCGGCATCGGCCCAGTAGCGCTCGTACACCGCCCGCGCCTCGAGGGGCTGCCCCCAGCGGGCAGGCAGGAAGTACCGGGTCTCCTTCACCGACGCCGGGGCGATGTCCGGGTGCCCGGCAAGGGTCACGAACAGCGACGTCGTGCCCGCCTTGTTCACGCCTGCGATCAGCGCGTTCGCCACCGCGCCGGCGGCCGGCTCCGAGTCACCCACCACTGCCGCAGCCTACTGAGGCCCGGTGGTCGATGACGTCGTCGACCGCGGGGTGCCCGACCCGCCACCGGTGCGCAGCAGCGGCCACGCACTCGTGGCCAGGGTGTTGTAGTCGTAGATCGACCAGCCGACCGACCTGGTGCTGCGGACCGCCGCGAGGAACGCCCGGTAGTCCTGCACGGTGGACTCGTCGCCGATGCCACCGACCGGGTGCACCATGGCCTGCCGGTCCCCGACGTTGTCCCGGAGACGGGTGATGCTCTCCTGGGTGTAGACGTAGGCATCGCGGTAGGTGCCGTCCCGGAAGGTCCAGTACGCCATCGGCATCCAGACGTCGATCTGCGGCGCGAGACGCCGGTACGGGAACCTCGGCCACAGGGTGGGGTTGACCACCTCGGTCTGCACAGCCGGGTAGACGATGGCGCCGACGGGCTGGTCCCCCACCAGGGAGCGGGTCTGGCGGGCGAGGGCGACGACCCGGTCGTTGCGTTCACCCACGTCGGCGACAGTCTGGGTCGCCTCGAGGTCGAGACCGAGCGCGTCGAAGCGCTCACCCCGCGAGGTGAACCCCGCCAACGCCCGGATGTGGGCGACGTCGGCAGCCGGGTCCTCGAGCGTCGGGTAGTACCACGCGACGACGGCCATGCCCTCGGCATGCGCCCGTCGGAGGAACTCACCGACGAGCCGCACGTCGACGATCTTCCCCGGTGAACGACGGTCGTTCATGGCGGCCTGGAGGAACAGGGTCTTCACCCCCAGCGCGGCCATGTCGGGCACCGCGTCGGGTGTGACCGTCACGATGCCACCGTCGCCCTGGAACGCCGGGGCGTAGTCGAAGGCGTCGACCCAGGCGCCCAGGCCGGCGAAGGGACCGGCGTCCCGCTCGGTGGCGCCGGCCACAGCCGATCGCGTGGCGTCGAGCGGGCTCCCGAGGAGGACGACGGCGAGCGTCGCCCACGCGCCCAGCCGCACCAGCACTCGCCGGGAGGACCGCAGCACCCCGTGAGGGTACCGGCGCGTCGTCGGGTTCAGCTCGCGGCCGCGCCCACGACCTCGAGCCGGACGGTCGCGCGCGCCAGCGCCTCCTTGGCGCTCTGGTCGTGCTCGTCCACCCGCAGTGCCTCGCGGGCCCGGGCCTCGGCGGCGCGCGCCCGCTCGACGTCGATCTGCTCCGGGAGTTCGGCGACGTCGCTGAGGACGATCACCCGGTCGTCACTGACGTTGACGAACCCCCCGTGCACGGCGGCCGCCTGCTCGCCCGACTGCGGGAGCAGCACCCGGACCGCGGCAACGCCGAGGGCCCCGATGTAGGGGGCATGGCCGGGCAGGAAGGCGATGTCGCCGGACTCGGCACGCGCGACGACCATGTCGCCTTCGCCCGAGTACAGCACCCGTTCGGGCGACACGATCTCCACGTGCAGCGGCACCGGGTCAGCCTTCCTGGAGCTGCTTGGCCTTGGCGAGCACGCTCTCCACGCCGCCGACGTTGAAGAACGCCTGCTCGGGCACGTCGTCGAGCTGGCCCTCGTTGAGCGCCTCGAAGCTCTCGACCGTCTCCTCGATGGGCACGTAGATCCCGGGCAGGCCGGTGAAGACCTCGCCCACGAAGAACGGCTGCGACAGGAAGCGCTGGATCTTGCGGGCCCGCGCCACGATGATCTTGTCCTCTTCGGACAGCTCGTCGAGGCCGAGGATGGCGATGATGTCCAGGAGCTCCTTGTACCGCTGCAGGATCTCCTGGGTGCGCCGAGCCACCGCGTAGTGCCGTTCGCCCACGACCTCGGGGGCAAGGATGTTCGACGTGGAGGCCAGCGGGTCCACCGCCGGGTAGATGCCGAGCGCAGCGATCTGACGCGACAGCTCCGTGGTGGCGTCGAGGTGGTTGAAGGTGGTGAACGGCGCCGGGTCGGTGTAGTCGTCGGCCGGCACGTACACCGCCTGCATCGACGTGATCGACCGGCCCTTGGTGGAGGTGATGCGCTCCTGAAGCTCGCCCATCTCGTCGGCGAGAGTGGGCTGGTACCCCACGGCCGAGGGCATGCGGCCGAGCAGCGTGGACACCTCGGACCCGGCCTGCACGA
>JBJSXO010000292.1:0-7901 GCA_046086425.1 Actinomycetota bacterium
GCCGCCCGCACACCCACGAGATGCGCACGATGGCGGCATCGTCTCCGAGCTCGTGCTCGCCGGCCAGCTTCGATCGGCCGTACACGGACTGAGGGTTGGGTGTGTCCCACTCGTGGTAGGGCCGGTCGAGCGTGCCGTCGAACACGTAGTCGGTCGAGAGGTAGGTCAGGTGCGCGCCCACTTCGCGAGCGGCTTCAGCGACATGACGCGTGCCGAGCGCATTGACCGCGAAGGCGCGCGCAGGATCGCCTTCACAAGCGTCGACTGCGGTCCAGGCCGCACTGTGGATCACGGCGTCGGGTCGAAGGGTGGCGACGGCAGCGAGCGTCGCGGCTCGATCGGTGACGTCCAGGCCCGATCGGTCCAAGGCCATGAGCTCGTCGCCGGCACACGCGTCGGCCAGGGCCCGTCCGACCTGGCCCCCGGCACCGGTGAGGAGGACGCGCATGGATCAGGCAGGCCGCTGCTTGAGCGGCTCCCACCACCAGCGGTTGTCCGAGTACCACGCGACCGTCGCCTCGAGGGCCTCGCCGAACTCACGCGTCGGGCTCCAGCCCAGTGCCTGCACCTTGGCGATGTCGATCGAGTAGCGGCGGTCGTGGCCGAGCCGGTCCTCCACGTACTCGATCATGGCGTCCCCGTGGCCGAGGATGGCCAGGATCCGGTCGGTCAGCTCGCGGTTGGGCACTTCGTTGCCGGCGCCGATGTTGTAGATCTCGCCGGTGGTGCCGCGCCGCAGCACGAGGTCGACGGCGGC
The DNA here is from genome assembly GCA_046086425.1 of Actinomycetota bacterium. Lineage (GTDB taxonomy): Bacteria > Actinomycetota > Acidimicrobiia > IMCC26256 > PALSA-555 > CAIUKV01. The sequence continues at coordinate 758 of JBJSXO010000292.1, forward strand.
GCAGTTGTCCTCGACGAAGCACCAGTCCCGTACGTTCATCCCGTCGCCGTAGAGCGGCACCTTCCGGCCGTCGAGCACGTTCGTGACGAACAGGGGGATGACCTTCTCGGGGAACTGGTATGGACCGAAATTGTTGGATGAGCGGGTTACGACCACCGGCAGGCCGTACGTGGAGTGGTACGACAGCGCGATGAGGTCGGAGCCGGCCTTGGACGCCGAGTACGGAGACCGGGGCGAGAGGCGGTCGGTCTCGGTGAACGAGCCCTCCTCGATCGATCCGTACACCTCGTCGGTCGAGATGTGCAGGAAGCGATCGACACCGATACGACGCGCGACATCACACATGACGTTGGTGCCGTCACAGTTCGTGCGTACGAACTCGTCGGGACTGACGATGGATCGGTCGACGTGGCTCTCGGCGGCGAAATGCACCACGGTGTCGTGACCGTCCATGGCCCGGGTCACTGCGTCGCGATCGGTGATGTCGCCCTTCACGAAGGTGAAACGCGGATCGTCCTCGAGTCCCTTGAGGTTGTCGAGGTTCCCTGCGTAGGTGAGGGCGTCGAAGACGGTGATCTCGTCGTCGTGGTTGCCCAGGACGAAGCGGACGTAGTTGGAGCCGATGAACCCGGCGCCGCCGGTGACGAAGATGCGCATGGTGGTGCGGCCCTCAGGTCCGCAGGGGCCAGTGGGGCCGGAGCCGCTCGGGGATCTCGGCGCGGGTGGGGTTGGCTCGGTCGCGGGCGGACAGGGTCGGATCGGCGACGCCCCAGTCGGCCCCCAGGGCGGGATCGTCCCACGCGACCCCGAGCTCGTCGGCCTGGTTGTAGTAGCCGTCGACGAGGTAGGTGATCGTCATGTCGGTGAGCGACGCAAAGCCGTGGGCTACGCCCGGCGGGATGAAGATCCCGCGGTGGTCGTGCGTGTCGTCGTCGCGCCGGCCGAGGTCGAGCACCATCGTGGCGCCGTCGGTGGGGCTGCCCACGCGGAGGTCGTGGAGCACCACCCGGGCTCGCCCGAACGGTACGTACCAATAGTCGGCCTGGTGCAGGTGGTAGTGGAGCCCCACCAGACAGCCCTGCTGGCGGTCGGCCCGGTTGGCCTGGATCATCTCGCGGCTGCCCGGGATCCACTCACGCCGGAACGTCTCGATGAACAGGCCCCGGTCGTCGCCGAAGATGTCGGGCTCGACGACGTACACGCCTGCAATTGCGTCGGCGGTAGTGACGGTGGGCATCGGCGGGAACCTACTCCAGGTCGAGGGACGAGTGGTCGCCCAACATCAGCCGCAAGGCACGCGGCCGCTTGCCGGTGCGTCCGACCTCGACGTCGCGTCCGATCAACGAGTCGGAGATTCGGGCGATGCCGTGGATCTTGCTGCGCTCGAGCACCACGGAGTGGTCGAGCTCGGAGTCGACGACCTCGCAGTCGTTGGCCACGGAGGTGTACGGACCGATGTAGCTGTGTTGCACCAGCGTCCCGGCACCGACGATCACGGGCCCCCGGATCCGAGAGTTCTGCACGCGGGCCCCCGCCTCGATCACGACCCGACCCTCGATGGTCGACTCGTCGTCGACCACGCCGTCGATGCGGACCTCGAGCCCCTCGAGCAGCAGGCGGTTGCTCTCGAGCAGCGGGTCCTTCTTCCCGGTGTCGAGCCACCAGCCGGCGAGAATCTCCTTGCGGACCCGGAACCCGTTGTCGAGCAGCCACTGGATCGCGTCAGTGATCTCGAGCTCGCCCCGGTCGGACGGCTCGATGGCCCGCACGGCGTCGTGGACACGGGCATCGAAGAGGTAGACCCCGACGAGCGCAAGATCGGACGGAGGGTCGGCGGGCTTCTCGACCAGACGCACGACGTCGCCGGCGGCGTCGATCTCGGCGACGCCGAACTGCCGGGGATCGTCCACGTGCGCAAGGAGGATCTGGGCACAAGGAGCGGATTCCCCTTCTTCGGCGCGGATGGACTCGAACCGCTCGACGAACTCGACCAGACCCTGCTGGAGCAAATTGTCCCCGAGGTACATCACGAAGTCGTCGTCGCCGAGGAAGTCGCGAGCGATCAAGACGCAGTGCGCCAGACCGAGCGGCGCATCCTGCGGGATGTAGGTGACTTCGACCCCCCACCGCGCGCCATCCTCGACTGCCGCGATGATCTCGTCACGCGTGTCGCCGACGATGATCCCGATCTCCTTGATCCCCGCTCGGGCCATCTCCTCGATCCCGTAGAACAGGATCGGCTTGTTGGCCACGGGGACGAGCTGCTTGGCGCTCGTGTGGGTGATCGGACGCAGTCGAGTGCCCGCGCCACCCGCAAGAATCAGGCCTTTCACGTGACTGCAATCACTCCTGCGCCACCGGGAACTCGCCGCGGTGGCCGCGTCGACCGGGCGCGCCGACAGTAGCATTCGGCCTGATGTCCCCCCCTGCCGAACCCTCCCGGGTCGTCCCGCTCTCTCAGCCGACCTTCGGAGAGGAGGAGATCGAGGCGTTGCGCTCGGTCCTGGACTCGGGGTGGGTCGCCGGTCAGGGTCCTCGGGGGCGCGAGCTCGAAGATCGGTTTGCCGCCTGGTGCGGTGACGGTCATGTCGTCGCAGTGGCGAACTGCACCGCCGCCCTGCACCTCGCGATGCTGGGGTTCGACGTGGGACCGGGTGACGAGGTCATCGTCGCCGACTACACGTATCCAGCGACGGGTCACGCGGTGCGCTACACGGGGGCCACGCCGTGCTTCGTGGACGTGCGGCCGGACACCTGGACCATCGACGTCGATGCCGCGGCCGCAGCAGTGAGCGAGCGAACGGTCGGCATCGTCGCCGTCGACACCCTCGGCCAGTGCGCCGACTTCGCTCCGCTGCGCAAGCTCGCGCAGCGGAGCGGTCTCTTCCTCGTCGAAGATGCTGCGTGCAGCGTCGGGGCCACCTACCGGGGCGAGCCGTCGGGCTCCGGCACGCTCTCCGACGTCGCCTGCTTCTCGTTGCACGCGCGCAAGGGCATCACCTCGGGTGAGGGCGGCCTGCTCGCGACGTCCGACCCGGACCGGGCCGATCGGGCCCGTCGCCTCTCGTGCTTCGGCGTCGAGAGCGCGCACGCCCGACAAGCGTCGGGCTCGCTGCCCATACCGGTGTTCGAGGAGCTCGGGTACAACTACAAGCTGAGTGACATCCAGGCCGCAGTGGCGCTCGTGCAGCTCGGGCGCCTCCCGGAGCTCCTCCGGGCCCGGCGGCGAGTGGCCGCCGCCTACGGCGAGCTCCTCGGCGACCTCCCGGGTGTCACCTTGCCCGTGGTGGGCGAGGACCGCGAGCACACCTGGCAGACGTTTGCGCTCACACTCGATCCTTCGCTCCCGCGCAACGAGATCGCGACGCGTTTGCGCGCGTTCGGTGTGCAGTCGAACATCGGCACCTTTGCCTCGCATGTGCAGCCGGTGTACGGCCCGCAGCCGCCGTGCCCGGTGTCGCGCGGGCTCTTCGACCGTCACGTGGCGATCCCCATGCACGCCAATCTCACCGACTCCGACGTCGAGTACGTGGCCTCCGTCGTGCGCGACGTCGTGCTCGCCGAAGCGGCTTGAGCGCGCCGGCGCTCCGGGGTCCGGGTCAGCGCTTCGGTCGTGCGATGACGCGTTCGTAGAGCTCGAGGTGCTGGCGGGTCACGACGTCGAGTGAGAAGTGGTCTTCCACGAGCCGGCGTCCACCGGTCCCGAGCGTCTCGGCCAGCGACGGGTCGTCGATGAGCCGGGCGAGCGCATCGGCCAGAGCGGTGGGGTCGTCCGGGGGAACCAGGACTAGGTCCTGCCAGGAGCGCAGCCGGAAGCCGATGAAGTTGTCGTCGCGCACCGACGCCACGACGGGCACCCCGGCTGCCATCATCTCCAGGCTCGCGGTGCCCAGCCCGTACCCCTGGAGGTCGTGGGACTCCACGGTCGCCGCAGCGAGGTAGTCGGGCACCTCGTCTTTGGGGACGCCACCCGTGAGGACGAGGTGGTCGGCAACCCCCAGTTCCTCGGCCCGGCGCAGGAAGCGGTCGTCGTAGACGATCCCCACCACCACGACGGCGACGTCGGGACGGTGGGCGACGAGCCGGGGCATGGCCTCGACCAGCGCGAGCCGATCGCGCACGGGGATCACATGGCCGAGCGACAGCACGATGGGACGCTCACCGAGACCGAGACGCTCCCGGACCGCGTTGCCCGCATGCCCGAAGCGCGCCGGCTCGACGCCGACGGGGATCGGGGCCAGCCGATCCTCGGGGATCCCGTACCGGTCCATCACGTAGTCGTGCATGAGCCGATCCATCGTCACGACGTCGGGCTTCGACCGGCTGATGAACGCACGGACGAGCGTGCGGTCACCCAGGGCGAGGATCAGGTTGTGAATGGCGCTCGTGTGCTCGAGGCGTGTGTGCACCGACAGCACCGTCGGGAGACGCCGTCGCGCTGCGAACGCCGACGTCATGAAGGTGAGATCGAAGAACTGCCCGTGCTGATGCAGCACGTCGGGCGCGAAGTCGTCCAGGGTCGCAGCCAAGCGTCGGTAGTTCCGGGGCGAGAACGCGAAGTTCACGTCGAAGCGCATGGTCAGCGCCGACTTGGGGACCGACCAGCTCGGAAGGCGGACGATCCGGTAACCGTCGCGTTTCTCGTCGCCGCGGGCGCCTTCGAATGCTGCGGTCACGACCAGCACGTCCACGCCCTGTGCAGCGAGCTTCCGGGCCAGGCCCTCGGTGAGGTGCGCACTACCACTCGCCCGTGGGGGAAAGAAATTGTTGACCAGGGCGACGCGCATCGTCTGTCGGCTCAGTCCCGGATCTGTGCCGGGGTTCGTGCCGTGGCGATGCGCTGGGCCTGGTCGACGACCTGGTGGGGTGGCAGCAGTGTGTCGAGCTCCTCGACCGGGTCGGCCTCACCCCGGACCAGGGAGAGGAAGCACTCGAGCTGGGTGGCGAGCGGCTCACGTGCGTCGTGGATGGCCGGGATGTCGATGATGGTCTGCTGGCGGTACCCGGCGTCGGACTCGCCGTCGAGGGCGGCGTTCAGCACGTGCCGGTACACCGTGACATCTTGGCGCACCATATCGACCTCGACGAGCCGGTCCACTTCGGCGACGACGAGGCTCCGCACCTTGCGTTGGGACACGCGACTCACCGAGAGCGACGCCACCAGCCCGTTGTCGAAGTCGAGGATCACGTCGGCGACGTCCTCCGCACCGGCACGTGAATCGGGATGGCAGTACGCAAAGCGTGCGTCGACCGATCCGGGGCTCCGGCGGGCGAGCCGGAGGACGAGATCGACGTCGTGGATGAGCAAGTCGTGCGCAACTCCGGTGGCGATACGAGGCGCGTAGGGCGAGTGGCGGACGGTGAGGATGTGCACCGGTTCGTTCACGATTCGCATCGCTGCGCGCACCGCAGGGTTGTAACGCTCGAGGAGGCCGCACATGAGGGGAACTTTCCGGCGGCGAGCGGCCTCGACGACTGCGGTCGTGGACTCGAGGTCGTCGGCGATGGGCTTCTCGACGAGCAGGGGAACGCCGGCCTCGAGGACCCGTTGGCTCCACTCGGGGTGGGTAGGTGTGGGGGCGGCGAGGACGATGGCGTCGAAGCGGGCCGGGTCGTCGAGCTCGGGGGCCCACTCGGCGCGGAACCGGTCGGCGAGCGCCTCGCCGGCCGGGCGGTGGGGATCGACCACGCACGCGAGGTCCGCCTCCGGCGACTGGGCGATGACCCGTGCGTGGAGGGACCCCATGGTCCCGGCGCCGATGAGTGCGATGCGGGTGCGCGATGCGTCAGGGGTCATAAGGCCGTCGTGAATCGTACGGCCGGGGTCGCCGACCCGTCGGCACCCGCCGGGGACTCGCCGGGGTTGGCTCGTGGTCCTCGGCTCACCCGCCGAGGACCTGCCGCACGACCTCCACGACCCGGTCCAGGTCGTCGTCGGCGAGATGGGGGTGCACGGGGAGCGACAGCACCTCACCAGCCACCCGGGCGGCGTTCGGCGTGGGATCGACGACGACGTCGGGGCGGCCCCGGTAGCAGTCGTAGTCGTGGACCAGCCGGGGGTAGTACACCCCGGTCCCGACCCCGTGGTCGGCCAGGCGCGTCGCGAGCTCGTCGCGGGTGATCGCGGCATCGGCGTTCACGCGCACGGTGTACTGGTGGAACACGTGCGTCCGCTCCGGCGCCCGGTGGGGGAGGGTGAGACCGGGAGTCCCCTGCAAGCCCCGGTCGAGGCGGTCGGCGTTCCGTCGTCGGGTCACGGTCAACTCGTCGAGGCGGCGCATCTGGGGGATCCCGAGCGCGGCCTGGAGGTCGGTCAGCCGCCAGTTGTGCCCGGGCACCAGGTACTCGTACCGGGCGCGCATCCCCTGGTTGCGCAGGATCCGCAACTGCTCGGCGACGTCGTCGTCGTCGGTCGTGACCATCCCGCCTTCGCCGGTGGTGACGTTCTTGGTCGCGTACAGGGAGAAGCAGCCGACACCGAACGAGCCCACGGGTCGTGCGCCGACGCGGGCCCCGTGGGCCTGGGCCGCGTCCTCCACGACTCGGGCGCCGATCCGGTCGGCGAGTGCTGCGATCCCGGTCATGTCGGCGGGTTGACCGTAGAGATGCACCGGCATCAGCACGCGGGTGCGGTCCGTCACGAGCGGCTCGGCAGCCGCAGCCGTCATCGTGAAGTCGGCCTCGTCGATGTCGGCGAAGCGGGCCGTGGCCCCGACCTCGAGGATGGCGTTGAGCGTTGCCGCGAACGTGAACGGCGCGGTGATGACCTCGTCCCCGGGGCCCACCCCCACCGCGGCGAGCGCGCCGACGAGCGCCGTCGTGCCGGAGGTGACGGCGACTGCGTGCGCAGTGCCGCACAGGTTGCGGAACTGCGACTCGAGCTGCTCGACCTTGGGTCCCTGCACGAGGTGGCCGGACCGGAGCACCTCGAGCACCTCCGCCTCTTCCTCGGCGCCCATGCGCACCGACGAGACGGGGATCACGGCGCCGCTCCCCCGCGGCACTCCCCGCAGCGGACGTCGTCGGGTCGGGCCGGGTCACGGCTCACCACGGTGCCGCAACGGCAGACCCAGCCCGAGGGCCGGGCGGGATTGCCGAGGACCAGTTGATGGTCGAGCACGGAGCGGGTGACGACCGCGCCCGC